>CAYGJW010000035.1:7061-11500 GCA_964350415.1 uncultured Alphaproteobacteria bacterium | reverse complement strand
CCTAGAAAAGCGCAGCATGCTCTTGATAAAAAATCACATCATAGTGGTGTCCATGTATCAAAACATGCAGCTCAGTACTCTGAGCCTGAAAATGCAGAGAATCAAGTGAAGCTTGAAAAAAGAATTGCAGATCTTGAGAATCATCTTGCTCAGAAAAATGCACAAGATCCGCACCACACGGATGTTCATGATGTAAAGCATGTCGCTGAGTCACATCAGGTTGCTGCACGTTAAAGCTCTTTCTTGTGCGCGCGTAAGCTCCTGTTAGGAAGCCTTTTTTTGTTGTCTTTTTTATGAATGCTGCTTGCAGACATGATGGTGTATAAATATGAGCTTTCACTTTGGTCTTGTGGCGCGTGTGAATATTTTAATGTAAATGTATTCCTGTGTATAAGTTGGTGTTTCTATTAATGGTATTGCTCCCTCGCAGTCTTATTACAACACCTTTAAAATCAGGCCTCCTTAATTATAAAACTTGGAGAGTCCCTTATTAAAAAAAATAAGCGGGGAGGTGTTCTTATTGATCCTGTGTAGATTCCCGTTGATGGGAATAGTCGCTTATATTGTATGGGCATGTTTTATGGCCTTAATGCTCTTGCTTGCAGCTTGGCGATGAGTACCGTGTGTGAAGAAAAAGAAGAATTGAAAGCTTTACACTAAATAAAAAGTTCTTGGGCGATAAAATACTTGTTTTTATTTCCTTTATTTAAGTTCTTTATGATCTTTTTACTATTCATCAGATGGTTTTTACTTAAATTGCGTTGATGTGTTGTGTCTGTTGTGGTACTGTTTAAGTACGCATTAACGTTTTCAGATTAAAATAATAATTCTTGTTAATGTGTGTAGAGAGTGTGTTTGGTTAATTTTTGAAATCTTTTGGATTTCATTTGGCTTGACATGTTCTGCATGCATATTAGGGAGAATTAAAAATGAATAAAATCTTACGTATTGGACTTCTATCCGCTTTTTTTGTAACAGGTCTAAGTCATCATTCTAAGGCTGCTCAAGTTGACGCGCCTGTTGTCAAGCCCGCAAAACCTCTTATTAAAACAGATAAACAGGGAAACGTTAAGCTGGATCCTGTATATAATCCTGTTGATTCAGGGTCTGAGACAAGCCGTTTGCACCAGATGAATATGATTCGTGATCTTAATGCTCTGGCTTATAATTCGGCGGTAAAAGATACGCATACGGAAGAAAAAATAAATGCGAAGCTTCGGGTTACAAGTGAAATTATAGAGCGTTTGCAAGAAGAAGGTTTTAAGGTCAGAGGGTTTTCAGGGGTCACAGGAACCACAAAAAATCTTGGGATATTAAGGAACTCTCTTACCGATCTTATATGGGGTACGAAGGGAGATAAGAAAGCTATTTTTGATACGCCTGGTTTCACTGCTTTTAATGGCACGGATATGCATCTGGTTTTTCGAGGGACTCATCTTGATGAAGGTTGGAGAACAAATTTTTATGACAAGGCCGTGGAGCCTTTGAGAGCAGGAATCTATGAGCTTATGAGTTTTTTTCGTTTGCGTGCAGGGGCGAAATCTCTAAGTGATACAGAAGAGAAGAAGCTGCTTGGAATTATTGACGCAGTATTTGTTCCAGTTTTAAAAAAAGCTTCATACGAACAAATTCCTGGTGCTGTTAAGCTTAGTTTAGATGCTCTACGCTTTGAAATTAAGAGTAAAGCCACAAAGGTGCTTAAAGATGCAGACTGGAAAGAGCTTAAATTGAATCTAGTCGATGTTGTTAAGGCTGTACGCCCTCTAAAAGGTATTAGATTGCATGCAGGGTTTTATGATAAAATGCTGACCTCGATTCCGTCTTTAAGGCGGCAGTTTATAGAGCATTATAGGACACTTACACCGCAACAAATTGTGGATTCAGTGCTTCGTTTAACTGGGCATAGTAAGGGGGCAGGTTTGTCGCAAGTTTTTGCCGCAATATCAGATGTTGTCTATATATGGCAAGCGCAGGTATTGCGCGAAAAAGGACAAGAAGCAACGGCTAAGTTGGTTGAGCAACAGGGTAACGGCATAGCCCGCCGCGTTAAAATGCATATTTTGTCGAATCCATCTGCTGTTGCAGGGTCAGACAAAGATTTTCAAAAATTAGAAAAATACTTAGGCGCGAAAAAATTATTTCTTATTCAGAATGTAACCGCAGATGTTGTAACAATCGCGCCAAAAATTGTCGGCTTTAGGCCGTTGGGTACAGAAATTTTTGAAAGCTCTAAAGAGTTTGTATCTCGCTTACCATTTGAGAGTCAGCAAGGTTCAGCTTATGGTGTGCAAGGAATCCTTAATAGGCATTATGGCGATAAAGGATTTGCCCATGAAGCTGCGACAAATATCACACAGGACGGGTTGACCGGAAAAATAAAAGAGGCCACAAAAGGTTTGAAGAATAAAGTATCTAAACCTAAAAAAAGAAGTCTAGGGAATAAATAATGATGGTGAGTTTTGTTGTTTGTCTTTGTGTGTTTATTTATTAGTTAATGTGTGTTTATTTATTTTGTGTTATCGTTAGTTTGTACATCAATGTTTTTGTGAAATAATAAATAATTCTTATTGATGTGTGTGGAGAGAGTGTTTGGTTAATTTTTGAAATCTTTTTGGGTTTCATTTGGCTTTACATGTTCTGTATGCATATTAGGGAGAATTAAAAATGAATAAAATCTTACGTATTGGACTTCTATCCGCTTTTTTTGTAACAGGTCTAAGTCATCATTCTAAGGCTGCTCAAGTTGACGCGCCTGTTGTCAAGCCCGCAAAACCTCTTATTAAAACAGATAAACAGGGAAACGTTAAGCTGGATCCTGTATATAATCCTGTTGATTCAGGGTCTGAGACAAGCCGTTTGCACCAGATGAATATGATTCGTGATCTTAATGCTCTGGCTTATAATTCGGCTATCAAAGACGACCATACCGAAGAAAAGATGGATGCAAAGCTTCGTATTACAACAGCTATTATTGAACATTTAGAATCAGAAGGTTTCAAGGTCAGAGGGTTCTTCGGTCTTACAGGAACGACAAAAGACCTTGGTAAGCTTAAGTCGTTTTTAGCAAAAATAATTGGGGGAATCAAAAATAATAGTGAAATGGTTTTTGATGTTCCTGGATTTACAGTTTTTAATGGGGCTGATATGCATTTGGTCTTTCGAGGGACTCACCTTGCTGAAGGTTGGAGGAGTGATTTATACGACAAAGCTGTAGATCCCTTAAGAGAGGGTATCTATGAGCTTGTTAGTTATTTTCGCCTTCGTGCAGGAGCGGAGCCTCTAAGCAAGAAAAGAGAGAAGCAGCTTCTTGAGCTTGTTGATGATATTTTTGTGCCGATCCTAAGGAAGGTCTCATACAGTAACATTCCTAAAGCGGTGGATCTTGCCCTTGATACATTTCGTACAGAAGGTAAGAAGAAAATCATTAAATATCTTAATGAGGACGATTGGAAAGAGCTTGAGTTGAATATTGTAGACCTTGTAAAGGCTGTGCAACCTCTGAAAGGGATTACGCTGCATGCAGGCTTTTACGATAAGATGATAAGCTCACTGCCATCGCTTAGAAGTCATTTTTTAGAGCATTATAGAACGCTTACACCGCAGCAAATTGTAGATTCGGTGCTTCGAATAACAGGGCACAGTAAGGGGGCTGGTTTGTCACAGGTCTTTGCCGTTGTGTCAGATCTTATTTATATCTGGCAGGCCCAGGTCTTGCGTGAAAAAGGGCATAAAGAAACAGCTGAGTTGATTGAAAAAATGGGTAACGGTAAAGCGCGCCGTATAAAAATGCATATTTTGTCAAACCCATCTGCTGTCGCAGCAAATGATGAGGACTTTGAAAAGTTAGAAAAATACCTAGGAGCCAAGAAGCTATTCCTGATCCAAAACGTGTCAGGGGATCTTATAACTGTTGCCCCTAAGCTTATGGGGTATAGACCATTGGGCATTGAGATATTTGAAAATTCTTCTGATTTTGTCGAGCGCTTAGTGCTCTCAGATAATGATTTTGGAGGCTTTGGTTCTAAAGAAATTGTTCATAGGCATTATGGGGACAGGGCCAAGGGGTTTGCTCATGAAGAAGCGACAGATATTAGCCATAGTAGCTTGCTTGACAAAATTAAAGAAACCGCAAGTGGTATGAAGAAAAAGCTATCTCCCAAGTCTAAAAAGGAGAAGTCTACAAAATAGACACTGATAAATCTGATTTGAAAACACCTTTGGCAACGGAGGTGTTTTTTTATTGCCCATTAATATTATAATTTATTCTTTTGTGGTGTCGCATAGGGGGGTATGCAGATATTTTTTGTATAAAGTTAGGATATTGCTGTTGACTTTTGTTCGTTAGTTATGCTATTATGTCTTACATAAGTAAAGGGCCTGTTTCTTTAGGCTCATCGCTTTTTTAAATAAGGATTTAAATATGAATGTTTTTTTACGTA
>CAYGJW010000035.1:0-6961 GCA_964350415.1 uncultured Alphaproteobacteria bacterium | reverse complement strand
TTTAGGCTCATCGCTTTTTTAAATAAGGATTTAAATATGAATGTTTTTTTACGTATAGGACTTATGTCCGCTTTATTGCCTACAGCAGCGATGAATAGTGCTGTATATGCTGATAATTTGGATAATCTTTCAGGCAGTGTTTGTTTTGGTAATGCCCCTTCTTTCATTGAACAGGACATGACAAAATCACTTTTTGTCGGATCTGTTCAAGATCATCATTATAATTTGCTAAAAGGCCCAGTTGTGAAACGCGGAACAGCCTTGGTGAGCAGCGATGATGAAGACAATGTTTATCTTGATGATACTTATTCTTCAGATGATGAAGATCAGGGCTTAGAAGATTTTGATGCAAGTCTTTTTGATGACTTCTTTGCGATTGAATCGCCTGAAAAACGACGTTTGTATCAAATGAATATGATTCGTGATCTTAATGCCTTGGCTTATAACATGGCAATACATACAGACCATACCGAAGAGCAAATTCATGCAAAGAATGTTATTACCACAGACATTATTGAGCGTTTGCAAAGTGACGGATTTACAGTGCGCGGCTTTTCAGGCCTTACTGGGACGACAAAAAATATTGGTGGTTTAAGAAATACTTTAGCCGGATTAATTGGTAACACAAAAGCTGAACAAAAAATCATTCATGACATTCCGGGTGTTACAGCCTTTAAGGGCACGGATATGCACCTGGCTTTTCGCGGGACGCACCTTCCAGAAGGTTGGAGAACCAATCTTTATGATGACGCTGTGGATCCGCTACAAGCCGGTATTTATGAATTGATGAGTTTCTTCCGTCTTCAAGCAGGAACAAAACCATTAAGTGTGAAGAAAGAGCAGAAATTGATTCAAGTTATTGATCAAAATTTTGTTCAAGTGCTTAAAAATATGCCTTGTGAAAGAATTTCTGAGGCTGTTGATGTATGTTTGCATAGTATGCGCAACCATGTTGTCAAAGACTTTCGCTTTACAGCAAAACTTTCAAAGCAGCAACATGATGAACTACGTACAAACATCATTGATCTTGTTAAAGCTGTCCGTCCATTGAAAGGTATCCGTTTACATGCGGGTTTTTACACTAAAATGATGACTTGCCTACCCTCAATAAGGCAACAATTTTTAGCGCATTACCGCACGCTTACAGCTCATGAAATTGTTGATTCTGTCCTTCGTGTAACAGGGCACAGCCAGGGTGCGGGTCTAACTCAGATTTTTGCGGTACTTTCAAAGCTGGTTTATATCTGGCAAGCTGAAGTTCTTCGTGAACAAGGTGAACTCATGACAGCTGCAATGGTTGAAAATACACCAAATGGTCTTGCTAAGCGTGTGAAAATTCATTGCTTGTCTTGTCCATCTGCTGTTTATGGCTTAGAAAAAGATGTCAATTTTTTAAGTAAGCTGTTGGGTGCGAATGAACAATTCCTTATTCAAAACGTAGAGGGTGATATTGTTACGGTGGCACCAAAAGCTTCAGGATTTTGGCCGTTAGGTCTGGAAATTTTTGAAAGCTCAGATGATTTTGTTCAGCGCCTTAAGGTGAATGACCGTGATTGTCAGATCCCTGTAGCGCACCAGATTGCACACAGACATTATGGAAACAGAGATTTGGGATTTGCTCATAGCGAGGCGACAGATCTGACGCGTGAAACATTGGTTGATGCAATTAAAACAGCGCAGAAATCTTTGAAAGCGAAGGCAAAAGCCGCTAAGAAAAAGTCTTGGTGGAAGTGGAGCTAAGACTTAGAAAACTAAGTCTTATTGAAAAAAAACACCCTCAGTTGAGGGTGTTTTTTTTATGAACTAATTTTGTTATTATAAACGAGCCTCGAAAAGGTAGCGATAAGATTCTCATAAATCTGTCTTTTGAATGGGACAATTTCATCGGTTAACTTCGTTAATTCAGTCCATTTGTATGTAGAAAACTCTGGTATATGTTTTTCGAGGTTAACGTCAGAGTCATGTCCTAAGAAGCGAAAAGCAAACCATTTTTGAGTTTGGCCTTTAAAGCTTCCGTCCCAAAGTTTTTTAGCAAGTACATCAGGAAGATCATAGCTTAGCCATTCAGGATGCTCTGCGATCAGATCGACATGTTCTTTGCTGATGCCCGTTTCCTCATCAAGTTCGCGGTAAGCGGCCTCTAGCGGTGTTTCGCCAGCGTCGATGCCGCCCTGGGGCATTTGCCAGGCTTGTGTGAAGTCAAGGCGGCGCCCAACAAAGACTTTGTTGTCTTCATTTATCAGCATGATGCCAACACAAGGTCTATATTGATCAACCATAGTTTATTCGCTCATTTACGGAAGATTCCACTGTGTTTTGTGTACTTTTAAGTGCTTTGGTATCAGAAAAGGCGCTGACAACATCTTTATATAAGTTGGGCTTAAGAGGGAAGGTAATTGCCTGGAGTTCTTTGAGGGAAACCCATTTATGTGTAGAGAATTCTGGGATGTGTTTGCTCAGATTAATATCCGAGTCTTGGCCTAAGAAACGAAAAACGAACCACTTTTGGGTGAGCCCTTGGTAAATGCCGTCCCATAAGGTATTTGCAGTCTCTTGCGGCAGGAGGTAGTTAATCCACTCAGGATGCTCGGCAATGAGATCAACGTGTTCTTTCGTCACACCTGTTTCTTCATCAAGCTCGCGGTAAGCGGCCTCGCGCGGTGTTTCGCCAGGATTTATTCCGCCTTGCGGCATTTGCCACGTCCTTTGAAAATCAATGCGACGACCAATAAAAACTTTATTTTCCTGGTTGATAAGCATAATGCCAGCAACAGGACGGTATTGTTTAGTCATAAATTAGTGTCCGGAAGACGCTGCTTTTTTAGAATCAGCTGCTTTGATAACTGGAATATATTGGGCTTGTTTTTTATGCTTTTCAAGCGTCAATGGAACGAAAGCCGCCTTGTTAAGTTTAAGGTGTTTTTCCCAAGCGGTAATGGCTGTTGAGGTGATGGGATAAAGCGACGCATAAATAATCTCAGAAGGTTTATTAACCGCAGGGTATTTGTGATTCCTACTTAGCTTAATCAGTGACTGGGTCGATAAAAATCGATCAGGAGTTTTATAGGTGATTAGGCTTTTTTCTGCGTGTTTTTTAATGCCGCTTTGGGGTGTTGCCGTCGGATCAATCAGAACAAAATCTTTTTTATCGATGCTTTGAATGAGAGGGCGGTAGTGCTGTGGGCTTGTCTTCAGGGTATTCCGCAGTGGGAAGAAGGCCCCTTGACATTCAAAGCCCTGAGTCAGGGCCCAGTGCAGTCGTTCTATGTTTGTTTCAATGGAAAATGCTTGGGAAATAGCATGAGGTCCCGGGTCATTATTAAGCTTATCAGGGTGATGACATGGAATTTCAATAAGGGTCTGGTGGCCTTTTTGGTGGGCCATGTGAATCCATTTATCAAGGGCTTCTGAGAAAGGTGACATGACCAGAACCGTCGCAGCAGGAAGCATTTTAATCGCTTGTTCAGTAAGCTGTGCGTCAAGGCCCAGTGTGCCAACAATCAGTGTTATGCGATGCTCAAGCTTAGTGGGAGGAGGGGAAGGTGCTGCGATAGGTTTGGAAGGGACATGTGCTTGCTTTTCATGAGGTGCAGCGACTGTTGTATGAGGCAAGGCTGTTATGCGTGCCATGGGCTTGAGCATTTGTTGCTTAAGCTTTGTGTCTTCCGCACTTATGGATAGCCAAAAGGTTGTTAGAATTCCAACCAAAAACAATCCAAGATAAGACAACCCAATAGGTTTTTTGAGCCAACAGAAAAAGCCCCTAATCGGCGCGATTAATTTTGAAAAAAGAGAAGATTTTCCCAAGTTGCCCATAAGATGAGTGCTTTTCTATCGCGTGATTTTATATGCCTAACCATAGCTTTTTGTCGCCAGCTTGTTAAGCTTTTTCTCGAGTCTCATGTGCGGGGCTTGTCGGTGCGCCCAGATTATGCTGCGTGACGATGTTGCGGCCATTCTCTTTAGCCTCGTAAAGAGCAAGATCAGCATGCTTAAGAAGTTGATCTTGTGATTGAGTTGCTTTGCATGTTGTCGCAACGCCGATGCTAACGGTCACTGAAATTTGTAAATCTTTCTTTGTGAATGTAAAGACCTCTTCAGCAATGACACGACGAAGCCTGTTCGCCATGTCTAAGGCTTGCTCAGGGTTAAGATCAGGAACAACGATCACAAACTCTTCCCCCCCTAAACGGGCAACAATATCGATGTTTCGAATATTTTTTTCAATCCGCTGTGTCAGTTCAATAAGCACCTGATCGCCAGCATCATGGCCGTAAGTATCATTGATTTTTTTAAAGTGATCAATGTCGAGCACCATAACAGATAAGGGTTTGTCTGTGGTAAGCGCCGCTTCAATTTTATGCTCAAGATGGTTTAGCAAATAGCGGCGATTATAAATCCCTGTAAGGGAATCCGTAAGTGCTAATGAAAGGCTGGTTTCATAGTTCTCTTTGAGCTTTTCCTGGAAGCGCTTACGTTTGATAAGGGTTCGCGCGCGGGCGATCACTTCGCTGGGCTCAATCGGTTTGATGATGTAATCATTAACCCCCAGGTCGAGAGCGAGGGCGAGGCGCTCACTATTTGTTTGCTCTGCTGTAATAAGGATAGGGAGGTATCGGGAGTGATTGTCAGAACGAAGTTTTGAACACAGTTTTAGAGCGTCAATGTCCGTTACTTCAAGGCTGATGATCAGAATATCAATATCTTGGGTTTTTACGGTTTCTATAAGTTCTTCGCTTGAATTTAACCTGGATACGATGTTTTTTTCAGAACGAAGGATTTCTTGCAGAAGCTTTTCATCGGCCTGATTATTTTCAAATATGTAGATCGAGGCGTTGCCGGATTTAACGTCGGCCATAGGTGGTTCTTGGCGGCCTTCTAGGGAAAACTTTTTTGCTGCATTATCGCGCAAAATCCATTCATCCATGATCATTTTAAGCCGCAACAGTGAGCGAATACGGGCAAAAAGAGAGGTGTCATCGATTGGCTTGCAAAGAAAGTCGTCGGCGCCGCATTTAAGACCCTTGATGCGATTCTCGGAATCCCGAAGCGCTGTGGCCATGATAATGGGGGTAAGCGATGTTTTCGGATTAGAGCGAATTTTTTTGCAGACCTCAAACCCATCCATGATTGGCATCATGACATCCAGAATAATAAGATCGATCGTTTCTTTTTCAAGAATTTTCAGCGCCTCATGACCGGAGGCTGCAAGTTCAACTTGGTAATATTTTTGTTCAAGCTTGTGTTTAAAGAGCTTTCGGTTGCTAGCCGTATCGTCAATAACAAGAATGCGTGCAGTCATAAAGTCTCTCCCTTAATGCCAAACAGTTTTAGTTTGATCATTTATGTTTACGCATCCGATCAATGGAAAGTCCCTTGAGTAGGTTGATGGCAAACTGTAATTGGTAGTCTTCAAGTTCTTTTTTTTGCTCTGTACCTGTTTCTTCAGACTTATTTTTTGTTGTCACATTTGTTTGTTTTTTCGAGAGCTTATCGTCGTTTTTAAGTTTGGTTTTTGTATCCGCTTCTTTTTTCGCACTCTCTGCATTTGATGTCTTGCCGTTGCGTTTTTGAAACAGCTCTTTA
This sequence comes from uncultured Alphaproteobacteria bacterium, assembly GCA_964350415.1. Taxonomy (GTDB): domain Bacteria; phylum Pseudomonadota; class Alphaproteobacteria; order CAYGJW01; family CAYGJW01; genus CAYGJW01. The sequence goes on along the minus strand of CAYGJW010000035.1, from coordinate 1,375 downwards.
AGCGTCTTTTCGTCGATAGGACGTCCCAAGTCGATAGGTTTGACGATGGCGTAAGGAACATTGATGTCAGGTTTAACGCCCGTCCCCTCAATTGAATGACCCGCTGGGGTGTAATACTTTGCGGTCGTAAGACGTAAGCCGCCGAAGTTACCCACCCCCATAATGGTTTGAACAGATCCTTTGCCAAAGGATGGTAGTCCGACGACAATTGCACGACGGTGGGATTGCAGTGCTGCCGCAACAATTTCAGAAGCGGATGCTGAGCCGTTGTCAATGAGAACAACCATTGGCAGATTGTTTGTGATGTCCCCTGACTTGGCATTAAAGCGCTGGTTATCTTTTTCTTTGCGGCCGCGCGAGGAAACGATTTCGCCGTTGTTAAGAAACAGATCCGCAACATCTACAGCTTGATCAAGAAGTCCGCCCGGGTTGCTTCTTAGGTCGAGAATAAGACCAGATGGTTTTTCTTTCATTCCTTTGAGGGCTTTTTTATATTCAGATTCGATCGTCTGCGCCGAGTTGCGGTCCATAAAGGTTGCAAGTCTGATATAAATGACACCTTCCATTGGGGTTGCCCTTGCGGCACGGGACTTAATCTTTGCGCGGGTGATTGTGACTTTAAATGCAGGCTTTCCCTCACGCTGTATTGTCAGGTTAACTTTTGTGCCGATCTTACCGCGGAGTTGACTGACAGCCTGATTATAACTTAGGCTTTTAATGGGTGTGTCTTCAACGTGGGTAATGAGGTCGTTGCTTTTCAGCCCTGCATCATAAGCTGGTGTCCCGTCAATGGGGGCAACAACCTCGATATAGCCATTTTTTGGAAGGATTTCGATACCAAGCCCACCAAAAGTACCGCTAATTTCCTGATGGATTTCGCTAAATTCTTTTTTTGTGAGGGACCCAGAGTGAGGATCAAGCCCAGCTGCCATGCCTTTTACAGCATTCTCAATAAGTTTCTCAACATCAGGTGGTGTCACATACTCTTGACGAATTTTATCAATGAATTGTCCAAGTACCTTAAGGTGTTTATAGGGGCTCTGGGTCGTTTTCTCAGCACCTGCGCATAAAGTTTGTGGTGCTAAAAGGGCAAGAATCAAGAAACCTAGAGCTAAAAATTTATGCATTTAAAAAAACCTCATTCTTTTATTCCCCACCAAGATAAAGGGTTAATCGGTTTGCCATCTTTGCGGAATTCAACATATAAGTCTGTATTTTTTCCGCGTGCGGTAAGACCAATAGGTTCACCTTTTAACAATCGCTGCCCAAGCACACAGTCACATGAATGCACACCTGCAAGTAAAGTATAGTATGCACCTTCGTGTTCGATAAGTAAAATATCCCCGTAACTGCTGAATTGTCCCATATATGCAAC
>CAYGJW010000034.1:7618-12009 GCA_964350415.1 uncultured Alphaproteobacteria bacterium | reverse complement strand
CAACCATTCCGATCATTGCTCCTGCTGCGACGCCAACGCCTCCGCTAATTAAATTGCCAAACCCTGGTTCAATGGATCCAAGTATAACGCCTGCTGAGCCGCCTGCTGCTCCGCCAAGGCTAACGCCTGCACTTGCACTTTTTAATGTTGGTTTAATTGCTTTTGTGGATCCCTCAAGAGCTGCAAGCGTGATTTCTCCTGTCGTTTCTATGATGCCGCTATCTTTTGCCTGTTTTACAAGTTTTTTGATGGACTTCATCACTTTTCTTTTTTGTTGCTTCGATGCACTTATTAAATGCTTTAACTTTTTCATTTGAGAGGAGTGCTCGATATTATGGAGCATGAACTTGGCAGACGAAAGAGGGTTGAAGTGTTTGTGCTTCTTTTTTTCTGTTTCAATTAATCCGTCTTCTTTTTGGAATGTTATTCCTGTAGGTTGTTCATTTTCTAAGTACTGTGAAGATATTTCTGTTGATTCATCAAGTTGTATTCGGGGGGGGTCTGCGGAAAGGCTTGAATATCCGATTGATGTTACTGTTAAAATTGTTGATAGTATTTTCATTTTACTCTCCTTTTTATTTACTTATTTATATTATCATTTTTTTAATGGTTATTTTTATTTATATATCGTCAATTTATTGAAAATATCTTAAGAATACATATTATATGCTTGTTTCTAGTCAGGAATATTGTTTGTTTTTGGATGTAAATGAAATTATATTTAAAAGCATATAATTATTTATTGAATTGATGTGAAAAGTATGCTGCGATAAGAAAAAATTTTGGAGAGGAATAATCATGCGCTCAGTTGTTCTACCGGCTTTAGTTCTGTGTTGTTTTGTTCTATCAGGGTGTAGCTCTGATCAAAGTAAGGGTGATAAAAAACTTACATCGAAAAAAGAGCCAAGGCTTACGGCTATAATTGATCAGAAGTCAGATAAAACAAAATTTGATCAGTTGCTCCGTGCAGGGGTAGAAAAACTTGAAGCAAAGAAATATGATGCAGCTTCAGCATGTTTCAATCTTGCGCTGCAAGTTCAGCCGAAAAATAGTCATTTACATTTTTTGAATGCGCTTAATTATGAGCTTATGAGCAGAGATGGTAATGACCGATTGGAAGTTGCGCGTACAGGTTATGAGCAAGCGCTACAATTTAATCCAAACAATGTGCTTGCTGCAGAATGCTTGGGGCTGCTGCATACACGCCAACAGAATTATAGTGCTGCGAAAGAGGTGCTTGCGAAAGGATTAATACTGTCACCAGATAATACAAAAATGTTGCACTCATTAGCTATTGCTTCTTATTTCACTGGAGATGTTGAAGCTGCTTATAAGGCAATTTCCCAGGCACGGAAGCAGGACCCTGGAAATGCGCGCTATCTTAAAACAGCGACAATGATTTATGCAGCAGCGGGCAAGAAAGATGAAGCTCAAACATTACTAAGCTCTTACGAGAAAGTTGGTGAAGCGCGTACATACAATGTTCTTAAGCAGCGTTTAGAGGATTGGGAGTCTTTTCACAATGAGAAACCTGTTGCGAGTAAACGCCCAACGCAGTTGGCACAAGTTGGTCCTGGAGCTGCACCACATATTTTGACGTCTGCCGCTCAAGGCGCATCAGAACGTATGTGTATTGTTGATGTCACAATCTTGAGTACAGAAGAAGTAGCCGAAAGTAAGATGGGTGTGAATTTACTAAGCCAGCTTAAAATGAACTTCGGTATGGTTGATGGCGGCGGTGTTTTTGGGAGAACGGCACAGTCTCAACGCTTAAAAGACAACTTAACAGGTACGAATCTACAATGGCAGACAACGAAAACAATTACCCGTGCTTTTGGTTTAACCGGCCTTGATTATTCTCTTAATATCGCTAATGCGATTAATAAGAGTACTGAAATTTTAGCGCGCCCAACATTGATTGCCCTTGACGGCCTGGAATCTAGGTTTATTTCGGGTAATAAACTCGTTATTGGAATTGCAGGTGTCATTGCAGGTGGTCAGATTGATCAGCTGGATTTGGGAACAACTCTAAAGTTCACGCCAAGATTTATCGATGATGACACAATTCAACTGGATGTTTATGCGGATCGTAGTACGCCTGAAACGAACCTGGTTTCTGGTTTAGTACGCCTTAATACCAATGCAACATCTGCAAACCCATTGGATACAACACTGCAGCTTAACCATAGTATGGTGCAGGCAAATGTGGTGATGAAGTTTGGTCAATCGTTGATTCTGAGCGGCATCAGCAGTAAGACTTTAGAAAAAGGAAAAGATGGTGTTCCTTTCTTAAAAGATTTGCCGATTTTACAGTATTTCTTTTCGACAAGAAATAACAGTGCTGTCACAAGCTCTGTGGTTTTTGTCCTCACCCCGCGTCGTGCAGGATTCGGGCCACATAAGGCTTCTATGAATGAAATTAAGCGTGAAGAAAGAGGCGAAAATCTGGACCGTTTCTTGAATAAGCACATGAAAGGTCTGAATATCTCTCCTAATATTCATGCCACTTTCAAAGGGCTTGAGTCAAATGCATTCTATGAGCAGTTCCGTACAGGTGACGTTGGGCAAGAGCACTGGATGCACGTAAACACAGTGAAGCATCTGGTTACAGAAACTCTGAACTTTATCTATTTTTAAAAGATTTAGATCTGTTCAGTAATATTCAAAAAAAGTGTCCGAGCTTCTTTGTTCGGGCGCTTTGTTTTTGGCTGTGATGTTGTAAGGTGAAGAAATAAAGAGCGTCCTTTGTTGCAGAGTGCTACATAGCGATGTTTTTAAAACCACATACAAAAAATACACGTCATTGTTCATTCCTCGTGTAACGGTGAGTCTTATCTGTTAAGCTGGCGTCAGAATCAGTCTTCGTGGGTATGAACTTTATAAGCGGGTGATGAATATGGATGGACAAGGTATTGCAGCTGTAGCGCTTTCAGGCTCAGCAAGTGTGGACAATCTTTCAATCTGGGCGCTGTTTTGGCAAGCGGATTATATTGTAAAATTTGTGGTGATTTTGCTCGCGATTGCCTCTGTTTGGACTTGGGCGCTTATCTTTGATAAATCCATTAAACTTAAACGTCTTAACCGAAGTGCGCGCCGTTTTGAAAACCGCTTTTGGTCCGGTGTTTCTTTGGAAGCGCTGTATAACGAGGTTGCCGGCAACCCTAAAGACCCATTTGAAGTCTTGTTTGTGACAGGTATGCAAGAATGGGCGCATCAAAACGAAAAGTCAGGGAATGGAGCAAAAATTCCGAATGTGCAGTGGGTTGAGAGAATGATGCAGACTGCGCTGGAGCGCGAAATGGACGGTATTGAAAAGCAAATGGGCTTTTTGGCGACAGTTGGGTCGACGGCACCTTTCGTTGGGTTGTTCGGAACCGTATGGGGAATCATGAGTAGTTTCCAATCTATTGCGGCCTCAAAGAATACAAGCCTGGCTGTTGTTGCCCCTGGTATTGCAGAAGCCTTATTTGCAACAGCACTTGGGCTGCTGGCTGCAATTCCAGCGGTGATTGCTTATAACCGTCTTTCCAATGATATTAATCGTTATGGTGTGAAGCTGGATGGTTTTTCCTCGGAATTTTGTAGTGTCTTGTCGCGCCATACGAAGGAGTCGTAAGTATGGGCGTACAAATGAGCACGGGATCAAGGACACGAGGCCGCCGCAATCGTCGGGCTCCGCTCGCTGAGATCAATGTGACGCCTTTTGTCGATGTTATGTTGGTGCTGCTGATCGTGTTTATGGTGACGGCCCCGATGATGATTTCAGGCGTCTCTGTGGATTTGCCCGAAAGTGCTGCAGCCCCCATAAACAATCAAGATAAGCCCTTGAGTGTGTCGATCAAAAAAGACGGATCAATTCATATTCAGAACATGAAAGTGAAGGAAGAAGAGCTGATTGCCAAGCTTAAGGCCGTTGCGAAAAACCGCATGGATTTGAAGATTTATGTGCGCGGTGACAAGGAAATTGCCTACGGTAAAGTCATGCAGACAATGGGGCGGATTAATGCCGCAGGATTTAGTAAAGTTGCATTGATTACATCCAAGCTGTATGAGCAAGGTAAGAACGGGCAGGGCTAAGAAGAATGTCACGCAGCTTTATCGCATCACTGGTTTTACATGGTTTAGTTATCCTGCTGGTTGTCGTGCAGTTGCCCCATTGTAGCCGAAAGCTGGATTTCCAAGAGCCGGGTGTTGTCGTCGAAGTGATCGAAGATAACAGTGAAGAGCTTAAGCGCATCGCAGAGAAAAAAGCGGCTGAAAAACGGGCTGCTGCCCGAAGATTAGCGGCGAAAAAGGCAGCCGAAAAACGTGCAGCGGCAAAGAAATTAGCAGCGAAGAAAGCGGCTCAAGCAAAAGCACTTGCTGCTAAAAACGCGGCACAAGCCAACGCA
>CAYGJW010000034.1:0-7608 GCA_964350415.1 uncultured Alphaproteobacteria bacterium | reverse complement strand
GCAAAAGCTGCTGCAATCAAAGCGGCTGCCGCGAAGAAAGCAGCGGATGCGAAGGCTGCACAAGAAAAGGCAGTTGCAGATAAGGCTGCTGCAGCTAAGAAAGCGGCCCAGGTAAAAGCAGCTGCGGATAAAAAGGCAGCGGATGCGAAGGCTGCACAACAAAAGGCGCTGCTGAAAAACAAAGACCCGTCAAAGGACAAAAAAGACGATGACTTTGATGACATCGCAAAGGCGATTCAAGCGGCAAAAGATAAACAAAAACTGGCTGCCGCGAAGTCAGGCTCTGAATCTGCGCTGACGGCAGCAGAACACAAAAAGCTGATGGATTCACTTATACGATGTTGGCATTATCCTGTAGGGGCTAAGGGGGCAGGTGATATGATGGTGCAGATTGAAGTGGAGATAAATCCGGACCGCACGGTGAAAAGCTATAAAACTCTGGGATCGATGTTTGCCAGCAGTAATCCATTTTACCGGGCAGCAGAGGAAAGTGGGATTCGGACGTTGTCGAATCCAGAGTGTAGTCCTTTGGACTTGCCGCCCATGAAGTATAATGTGTGGAAGCACATGATTATTGAGTTTGACCCCAGCCTAATGGTAGGCTCGTAATAGATTTTAATAGAGGTACTTATGCAATACGTATTGAAAGCATGTTTGTTTGTTGTCTTGGCCATTTGTTCTGTGCAAGCAGGCCCGCTTAATGTGCGCTTGACCCAAGGTACGGAAAAGATTTTTTCCATTGCAGTCCCTGATTTTTATTGTTCGGACCATAAGCTTTCAGCGCTGGGTAGGGAAATGGCTGCTGTTGTGCAGGCGGATCTGAAGCGCTCACAGTTGTTTGATCCGATTGACAGGCTTGCCTTTGTGCAAGATGCTGTGTCCTTAAAACAGAATGGTGCGCGGTTTGCAGATTGGCAAGTGCTGAACATCGAAGGATTAGCTGTTGGTGAAATTGAGCCAGGAAATAACGGCAAGCATAAAGTTAAATTCAAGTTGTTCAATGTTTTTGGCGGTAGGCAAACGGCTGGGGTTGAATATACGTTTGAGCAAAATAAATGGCGTGAAGTGGCGCATATGATTGCCGATGTCATCTATAGCCGTATTACGGGCGAGAAAAAGTATTTCAATACTAAGCTTGCTTATATCGCAGAGACAGGTCCCATGCGGGCGCGGGTAAAGCGCTTGGCCATTATGGATTCAGACGGCGAGAATGTGAAGTACCTGACGAATGGTAAAAGCTTAGTGCTAACGCCGCGTTTTTGTCCAACAAAGCCTTTGATTGCTTATATGAGCTATCAGGACGGAATGCCGCATGTATTCCTCTATAACCTGCAGACAGGTAAGGAAGAGAGACTAGGGAGTTATCCCGGTATGACATTTGCCCCTCGGTTTTCCCCGGATGGCGGCAAAGTTCTCATGAGTTACAGTAAGGGCGCGTCTTCAGATATTTATGTGATGGATTTAAAAAACCGAAGTTCTGAGTGCCTAACAAGCGGTGGTGCCATTGATACGTCTCCTTGTTATTCCCCAGACGGCAGGAAGATCGCTTTTAACTCAGATCGCCAGAATGGCCAGCAAATCTATGTGATGGATGCGGATGGCCGGAATACAAAACGCATTAGCTATGGCCTTGGCCGCTATGCGACGCCGGTTTGGTCGCCGCGCGGTGATTACATTGCTTTCACAAAAATGTATGGTGGGCAGTTTTGGATTGGTGTGATGAAGCCAGATGGTTCTGGTGAACGTCTGTTGTCAGTGGCTTTCCATAACGAGGCCCCAACTTGGGCACCAAACGGCCGGGTAATTTTGTTTTTTAGACAAATTCGCGGTGTTGGAAGAATGCCTGATTCTGTGCAGCTGTACTCGGTTGATATTACAGGAAAAATGGAGCAAAAGTTGCAAACACCAACGGATGCCTCACATCCTGCATGGTCGCCGCTCTTGCGTTAGGATAAAGAACGATAAATGTCAGTAAAACCTGATAAAACGTACTTTACAGTCTATTAAGACCCGGGTAGTATCTTGGTGTTGCCGGTTCTCGGCTTTATTCACATCATCCTCAGTCGAGGTTTTACGGGAGAATTCCATGAGTAAGTATCTTAAAGTTTTAATGTTTGTGCTACCCGCTCTTATCATGAGTGGTTGTGGTTCTAAAAAGGGTGACGGAAGTGAGTTTGCTCACAATTCAGACCGTTATGGCCATAGCTATGCTGAGCCAGGCTCACAAGCAGATCTTGCAGCAAATATTGGCGATCGCATTTTATTCCCTTACGACAGTTCTGCAATTACATCAGAAGCTTCTCAGGTTCTTGCACAGCAAGCTGCTTGGTGTAAGCAGCACGGTGCGACCTTTATTGTTGAAGGGCATTGTGATGAGCGCGGTACGGATGAATACAATCTTGCTCTTGGTGCACGTCGTGCGGAATCTGTAAGAACGCACCTTGTTAAGCTAGGTCTTGAGCCGCATCAAGTGCGTACGATTTCTTACGGCAAGCAACGCCCTGACGTTGAAGGTCATGATTCTAATGCATGGAATCAAAATCGCCGTGGTGTGACGCTTGTTGCAAGCCATCGCTAAGTGAATGGATTAACTTAGTGATGGCTGTTGGCTGTGACCTGAGTTTATTCCTTATGTATTGAAAAGGGGCCTAGTTAGGTCCCTTTTCTTGTGCCTGACCTAATCTCGTGTTAAGAGTTAATGATGATGAATAAAAATATATTTTTTGTAGCATTGCTTGTGTTGCTTGCTGGACAAAGTGAGTTACAGGCTGGTTTTACAGACTCAACACCGAAACGCCATGGACTGGCCCAAAGGGCAGAGCGTCTTCGCAATGAAGTGCATGAAGGTGGTGCTTCAGGGCAGCATGGTGCGCTTAAAGATAATTTTGGTAACAGTCACGACACAGCTGAGCTTTCAGCGGAAGCACGTTTGACACAAATGATGCTAAGACTGAATGTTATGAATAATCAAATGGAATCGATGGCACATCGTATCCAAGGACTGGAAGCGCATACAGCGGCTTTAGCAGGGGATCTGGCGCAAGAAAGACGCTCAGCTTCTGAGCGCGAACAAGAGCAAACGAGTGAGCCTGTAGTGGCGGAGCACAAACAGGCCCAGCAAACACCCCAAAAGCAAAAAGGTGTGTTGGGTACATTGCCTGCAAAACAGGTTTCAGAAATTACCGCAGAAGCGAAGCTGGATGCAAAAGCGCGTTATCAAAAAGCTTATGATCTGCTAATGGCTGGACAATATGTTGATGAATAAAAATATATTTTTTGTAGCATTGCTTGTGTTGCTTGCTGGACAAAGTGAGTTACAGGCTGGTTTTACAGACTCAACACCGAAACGCCATGGACTGGCCCAAAGGGCAGAGCGTCTTCGCAATGAAGTGCATGAAGGTGGTGCTTCAGGGCAGCATGGTGCGCTTAAAGATAATTTTGGTAACAGTCACGACACAGCTGAGCTTTCAGCGGAAGCACGTTTGACACAAATGATGCTAAGACTGAATGTTATGAATAATCAAATGGAATCGATGGCACATCGTATCCAAGGACTGGAAGCGCATACAGCGGCTTTAGCAGGGGATCTGGCGCAAGAAAGACGCTCAGCTTCTGAGCGCGAACAAGAGCAAACGAGTGAGCCTGTAGTGGCGGAGCACAAACAGGCCCAGCAAACACCCCAAAAGCAAAAAGGTGTGTTGGGTACATTGCCTGCAAAACAGGTTTCAGAAATTACCGCAGAAGCGAAGCTGGATGCAAAAGCGCGTTATCAAAAAGCTTATGATCTGCTAATGGCTGGACAATATGTTAAGGCGGAACAAGTATTTAGGCGTTTTTTGGCGGAGCATGAAAACCACGCTCTGGCGCAAAATGCGCTGTATTGGCTGGGTGAAACGCACTATGTTCGAAAAGATTATTCCGAAGCTGCCGCAACATTCCTTAAGGGATATCAAAAATATCCTAAAGCCACGAAGGCGCCTGATAATCTGCTGAAGCTTGCTTATTCCTTGACAGAATTGGGTGAGTATGAAAAAGGAAGAACGATGCTTGTGCGGCTTATGAAAGAATTCCCAAAGGCACGCCCAGAAGTTCAGGATGCAGCGGGTCGCCAAGTTGCTAGACTTGAGAGGTTGATTGCAAAACAACAAGGTGCAACACCCAGCAGCTTCCATTAGATTCTTTTAAAAGGGGATTTTATGGAAGGTTGTGCAATTTTACATAATGAATTTCAAGATTTAATGTCTGGTCTTGGTCGTGATCAGTCCCTGGACACCTCAATTTCAGTGGCTGTTTCAGGAGGTGCTGACAGTATGGCGTTGGCCTTATTGCTGAAAGATTGGACGCAAAAAAGACGAATTCAATTGACGGCTTTGATCGTTAATCACGGACTACGCGGCGAATCCTTTACTGAGGCCCTTGGTGTTGCAACGCAGTTGCGGCGATACGGAATTCGATCGCACATTTTGACGTGGCGCAAAACTGCGGTAATGCACACAGGAATTCAGGAAAAAGCTCGGGACGCTAGGTACAATTTAATGCTGTCATGGTGTAAGAAGCACGGTGTTAAGCAGCTGTATTTAGGCCATCATCAAGATGATCAGGTGGAGACTTTTTTGCAGGCCTTAGGGCGCGGTGCAGGCGTGAATGGCTTGGCGGCCATGCGCCCGCTGAGTGTCAGAGACGACTGCACCCTTGTAAGGCCGTTGCTATCTGTTGCAAAAGCCCGACTGATTGCCACATTAAAAAGCTTGGATGTCGCTTGGGTAGAAGACCCTTCAAATCAAGATGCAAAGTATACGCGGAGCCGGCTTCGTAAAGCCATGCCCATATTGGCTGAGCTGGGGCTGCGGCCAATACAAATTTCCCAGTCCATTGAAAAACTAGCGGCTGCTCGGTTTTTAATGGATCGCTTAGCCGATGCTTTTTTTGCAGAACATGCACATATTTATCCAGAAGGATATATGGCTGTAGGGCGTGAAGAATTTTTGAATCTTGAGAAAGAAATTGCACTGCAGTGCTTGCGTACAGCCGTACAAAAAATGGGTGGTGGGACACCGGCTCCGCGCCGTAATAGCCTTGAAAAAATCTACCAAATGCTGCGTAATAAACAAGAGTCTAAGGGTAGGAAATTTCAGGTTTCTTTGGGTGGATGCGTTTTATTTACACAAGGTTCAACCATTGTTATTGCACGTGAAGTACGGAATTTAGAACGCATTGAAATCAATGGTTCGTGTTTAGTTTGGGATCAGCGTTTTGAAATTAATCTTCTTGAAAATATAAAGATTGAGAAGCTTTCGATTGCTGCCTTGGGGGCGGAGGGGTGGTCAGAATTAAAACGCCGCAAGCAAGTGCCTGCTGACTGGAATTTGCCTTATCTGGTAACAATCAGCTTGCCTGCAATTTATACGCTTGACGGTTTGCTTGTCGCACCCCACATTCCACCAAAGAGTGGAACAAGATTTAAAGAGCTGTCCGTACGCTTTTTACCAAAGTTCCACTAGCCGAATGCATGCTGCCTCTGGTACAGTGAAGGGGCTTGTCTGAATTTAAAATTCCCGGGGGATTAATATCGTGAATAATGCCGCAAAAAATCTTGCTTTATGGGTCATCGTTGGGCTTTTGTTAGTCGCATTGTTCAATGTGTTTCAAGGTTCAAAGAAATCTGCCCAAACGTCTGAGCTTGCGTATTCTGATTTTATTTCCGCTGTTGAAGAAGGAAGCGTCAGCGAAGTTAAAATTACAGACAATGAAATTACCGGTCAGCTTAAAGACGGCAGGATGGTTTCTACCTATAATCCTGGTGATAGTAAGCTTTATGACCGCTTGTCCGAGCAAAAAGTTCGCGTAAATGCTGGACCTGCAGAAGAAAGAAGTTCTTTTTTCTCTGTGCTTTTAAGCTGGTTCCCAATGCTATTGTTTATTGGTATTTGGATTTTCTTCATGCGTCAGATGCAATCGGGTAGCGGTAAAGCGATGGGCTTTGGTAAGTCGCGCGCCCGGATGCTGACAGAAAAAACCGGCAAAGTGACTTTTGATGATGTTGCGGGTATTGATGAATCTAAGACTGAACTGGAAGATGTTGTTGAGTTCTTGAAAGATCCGCATAAATTCCAGCGCCTTGGTGGTCAGATCCCGAAAGGGGTGCTGCTTGTGGGCCCTCCAGGTACGGGTAAGACATTGTTGGCGCGTGCAATTGCCGGTGAGGCAAACGTGCCATTTTTTACAATTTCAGGTTCTGATTTTGTTGAAATGTTTGTGGGTGTCGGTGCAAGTCGTGTGCGCGATATGTTTGAGCAAGGTAAGAAGAATGCGCCATGCATCATCTTTATTGATGAGATTGATGCGGTTGGGCGCCACCGTGGTGCGGGCATGGGCGGCGGTAATGATGAGCGTGAGCAAACACTCAACCAGCTCCTTGTTGAAATGGATGGTTTTGAAGCCAATGAAGGTGTCATCCTAATTGCTGCAACGAACAGACCAGACGTTTTGGATCCAGCACTTTTACGTCCAGGAAGGTTTGACCGTCAAGTTGTTGTGCCAAATCCAGATGTGATTGGCCGAGAAAAAATTCTGCAAGTGCACATGAAAAAAGTTCCTGTTGATCCGGATGTTAATGCAAAAACAATTGCACGGGGAACCCCAGGATTTTCAGGTGCTGATCTGATGAATTTAGTTAATGAAGCAGCTTTATTGGCTGCACGTAAGAATCGCCGGACTGTGAAAATGGCAGACTTCGAAGAAGCCAAAGACAAGGTGATGATGGGTATTGAGCGCCGTTCAATGGTCATGACAGAAAAAGAGAAAAAGACAACAGCCTATCACGAGGCTGGACACGCTTTGGTCGCTGTCCATTGCTCGGAATCGGATCCGATCCATAAGGCAACCATTATTCCCCGGGGCCGGGCACTTGGTATGGTGATGCGGCTACCTGAAGGGGATAGAATTTCCGTGTCTAAGGCAAAACTGGAAGCCGATATTGCTGTTGCCATGGGCGGAAGAATAGCTGAGTCACTTATCTTCGGTGAAGACCAAGTGACGACGGGTGCGTCATCGGATATTCAGATGGCGACAGACATGGCCCGTAAAATGGTGACAGAATGGGGTATGAGCGATAAGCTTGGGCCGCTAGCTTACGGGTCTCCAGAACAAGAAGTGTTTTTAGGGCACTCTGTAACTCAAAATCAGACGATGTCGGATCAAACAATGCGCGATGTCGATGCTGAAATTCGTAAGGTGGTTGATGTTGCGTATAATAGGGCACACACGATCCTAACAGACTTTAAAAACGAGCTAGAAATTATTGCCGAAGCTTTGCTTGAGTATGAAACACTTTCTGGATTGGAAATTAAGCAGTTAATTAATGGCGAAAAAATTCGTCAGCCTAATGCAGAAACCAAAGCGAAAACAGAAGCATCAGAAAAAAAGAAAAAGAAACCGAAGCCAACAGGGTCTGTACCGACAAGTGGCACGATTTTAAAGGCAGAGGACGATAGTACAGAGGATGGTGATACAGAAATTAAGTTCTGATCAGCCTTATACTCGTTAAAAAGTTATGGGGCTGACACCTAACATTTAAGAAGTTAGGATGTCGAGATGTACGTAAAGCAT
>CAYGJW010000033.1:0-12131 GCA_964350415.1 uncultured Alphaproteobacteria bacterium | reverse complement strand
GCCTTTACCCGCTTCACCGGCTCTTGCTGCTTCAATTGTCGCATTCAGTGCAAGCAGATTGGTTTGCCCCGCAATATCATTAATTAAATCAATAATATCACCAATTTTTTGGGCTGCATCGGCTAAGCTTTGAACCTTATGATTTGTTTCTTGGGCGTTTTCAAAAGCTTGACCCGTCATTTTTGTTGAATAAGACACTTGTTGGGTAATCTCTGAAACAGATTCAGACAGCTGTTCCGTCGCAGAGGCAACAGAATTAACGTTATTAGAGGTCTGTATGGCGCGTTCAGCGGCTGAGTTGGACTGGCGTTTGGTTTCTTCTGCTGTCGCAGCCATCGTTTTAGAGGTTGCCTGCATTTCAACAGCAGCTGATGAAACCATGTCAACAACACTCATGACATTTGCCTCAAAGTCATCAGACATTTGTGAAAATTCGGTAATAATATCCCAGTTCAACATGGCGTATTTGTATTGACCATCATTATTATAGACGGGGGTTGCCTTAAGTGTAATGACTTGATTGCCAACCGTCATTCTTGCGTTATAAGGAAGCTGGTTTGGATCGGAAAGTATCTTACGAAGAGGTTGGGCATCCTTGTGCAGGACGTCAATAGGTTTACCTAAAACAGCTTCAGGATTAATGCCAATATCATCCTTTATGATCTTTAGAACCTTATACATTTCTTTGTTAATATATTTGATTTTAAAGTCATCAAAAGGATCGCAGGTAAAAGCACTAATGTGAAGATCTTCAAGCATTTGTTTTGATTCAAAGGCCTCCGCTGAGTTCTTTCTAAGCTGCTCCAGGCTTTGCATCATATCGCTTACTTCATCATGTCCTTGAATCGTCAGTTTAAAAGATGTCTTTCCTGCAGCAATTTCATCCATCTGATGTTTAAGAGCACTCAGCCTATAAATCACTTTTCTATTGATAATACGAATCGATATAAGCGCAAGAAATAGACAAAAACCAAGAATGAAAAAATGTGTAATAAGATCGGTTTCTGCGGTATCAGTTGTTTCAATGGCCGTTGTTTTTGCCTCCTTACTTACCGTATCACTGAACTGGTCAAACTGGTCGATTGCACTCGTTCTTTCATGAAACCAAAAGTCACTCGACACAGGGTAAACATCAGTGGGAGCAGATGCATAAACTTTTTTTCTGAGTGTGTTTGAATTTCTAAAGTTTTTTTGACTTGTAAGGCTATACTGACTTTTAACATTAGCATCAACGTAAGGCACATTCGTTAGTGTGTTGATCGATTTCCATGTATTTTCAATAATGCCTTGGCTCTTATATAATTTTGTAAGGATTTCTTGAGGTGCTTTTCCCCCTTTATTGATAAGGCTTGCAAAGAGATCTCGCTCACGCCCCAAGTAATCAATGACCGTTGCGGTTGCCTGCTTAATATTTAAATACCTCAAGATACGCTCGTCAAGGTGGTCAATTGCCCTTGCAAGCGTGGTATTATAATCGGCAAGCGTTTGAATGCGGGCGTTAAAAGATTTAAAAACAGTTTTATCAAAGTCAATTTCTCTGGCATTAATTGGTTTGCTGATCTCTTCATCAATCGTAACGCGCAGAATGCTGAGGCGCTCCTTAGAGTCTTTCAAGGATGTCAACCCTTGCTCTAGTAGTGCTTTGCTTTGTGAATCATTAAGCCCCATATGAAGTGCATTTGATAAGGGCAGAATACGCTTAACGTAAGTATTAACGGATTTACGTAATTGCTGTAACTTATTGTAATGAGTTTGTGAAGGAGGGGATGCTAGCGCCATAATGGTCGTTCCCCGCTCTTGCCCAATCAAACGAATCGCATCAATAAGATCATCGCCGAGAGTATTGGCGGTAATAACTTGCTTAGATGTATCGTGTTCACGCCATGCCTTATGCAGTGAGGCACCTGACAACCCAATGATCAGTAAGGAAAGCAAAACAGTTGTTAGGATGAGAGCTGTTCTGATTTTCATTGTTTGATCTCACAAATCTATATTAGGTCTTATATCTACTTTAATGCGAATCCAGTTATGAAAAAAGTATTTGTTTTATTATATAAAAAAAGGGCTTGAGATTCCCCAAGCCCTTTTTAGTAATTCCTTAGAATTTAAAACTATTTAATTCTAAGGATACTGGCAGTCGAAATTGCAATTTTATAAACCACATCAACAACTTCTTTAGCAAAAAGTAACCCCTTGCTGTTAATTTTAGGCATGACCATAATCTCGTCACCCGGCTGAATCTGACCATTGCGAGACCCCCAACCAAAAGGTCCACGCCCAAGGTTTGTGACTTCTCCACTTGCCTTAATCAAAATGACCCTATCTTGGTTGCCATTTTGTGAAATGCCGCCAGCAAGCTCAATATAGCCTGAAAGAGGACGGCGAGGGTCATAGAGTGCGGAAGTCGGAAAGCGAACCTCTCCTTGAATAAGCACAACAGAGGTTTTGCCTGGAATATGGATCACATCACCGTCCTCAAGACGCATATCTTGTGCCTTAGCGAACGAACCAAGAATCACTTGCCCCTTAGGCTCTACTTCCCTGGCACGACTAATAAAGTCTTTAAGAAGTTCTGCTTCTTTAATTCTAATCGTTGCTTCATCAACAAGCTCTGAACGTGAAGTTAGCAAGCTTGTCTCAAGGGAATCCAGAGATCGATTGATGCTTTCTTTTTGTTTGAGCGCCACACTTTTTCGGAAAAGCTGTAAAGCTCGAACTTCAGAACTGTGACCAAATGGAATTTGAACCATAATATCTGAAAGGCGTGCATTATAAGGCAGAGCGTATTCATTCTTACCCGTATGTTCGCCATTAACGCTGACGATGATCGTACCTTTTGGTTGATCCGAAGTCAGTTCAACCAGGTCACCTGCATAAAGTGCAACTTCTTTTGCTTTTTCAAGCGGGAAATAACTTACATTACGCTCAGTGCCAAGGCGGCGAATAATGCGCAAGTGTGTTGCTTCTGCCTTAGGACGTGCATAGCTTAAAGCTTCGATCATAGAAATTTTTTGAGTTGGAAACTCAAATTGGTGGGCATTGTTTGCTGATCCTGAAATTGCGATTGTTGATTTAATAGGATCAACAAAAATCGTGTCACCTTCCAGAAATTGTATGGGTTCAAGTTTACCCGTGAGGAGAAAATCGTATAAATTAAGATGACGCATTTGTTTGCCGCCACGAAGCACTTTTACGCTGAGAAAACTACCACGCTCTAAGTCAATTCCGCCAGATTTATCAAGATAATAAAGCAGGGAGTTCGTAGAGAGTCCGCCATAAAGCCCAGGTTTTACAACATTACCTGTAACAAAGACATTAACAGGCTGTGCTGCTTCAAGATTCGTATAGGTGTGAACATTGCTTTGAAAAATTTCAGAAACTTTTGCTAAAACAATTTTATTAAGGTCGTTGTTTCGAACGCCAAGAACACGGACAGGACCAATTTGTTCGATAAAAATATTACCTTGTTGATCAACTGTCAGGACATCATTCATCGCATGGGCACCCCACATCTGTGTGCGAATTTTATCGCCAACTGAGATGCGGTATTCAGGACTAAAGCCTGAAAGTTTCTGATTGCTGAACTGGCCCGTGAAAAGATGCGCTCCAAATACATTAGAAGAGGGTGTTTTTTCAACGCTCTCAATTGTCTTTGATTGCTCTTGAGCTTTAATACCCTCGGTTGAGGCCGTCTCCAGGGCATAAGCAGAGCTAAGCATAAATGGAAGGCAAGCTAGGATAAGACGAGGAAGAAGTCTATTGGTCAAAGTCATTCTGAATGGTCCTTGATTGTTGCAATAAGCATGAAACCTATACCATACGTAAGAAGCAGGCATAAGAGGATCGTGAGCATGTTATACCATTTTTTTGGATATAAAGCTTCATCTGGTAGATTTGGATTCACAATAACGACAAGGTTCTTCAGTTGATGTGAAGCTTCTATACGTGCTTTTTCCAAGGCATTTAAGGATGACTTGTAAGCCCCAAGAGCAAACTCAGCTTCAATCCTTAAGCTTTCAAATTCTGATGAAATTTCATTGAGAACGCCGCTATCCCCAGCAAGGCGCAAGCCTTCCTCATCAATTTGTTGCTTAAGTGCTTTGATCTTGCTCTGTAAGTCGATCACTTGGGGAGACCCAGGATTGATATAACTTTTAAGGGATTTAAGCTCTGCTTCTTTGCCCGCAAGATTGTTTTCAAGGGTGTTAATGACGGAAATAAGACCACCACTAATAGATTGAGGGTCTGTAAGCTTATGTTTGTTTTGGAATGTAATGAGAGACTGCTTAGCCTTTTTCAATGTTTCTTCTGCTCTATCCATTTCAACTTTTACAAAGTTTAACTGTTTATTAGCAAGTGAGAATGAGATGTTATTCACAACCTTTTCACTCTCTTCAAGAATAACCTCAAGCATCTTTTTTGCAAATTTAGGGCCATAATCCTGGATTGTTACCGTAAGTATGGAAGATGTTTCATCATAGTGAACAGATACAAGAGACCTGTAGTACTCTAGAAACGCCTCATTGCTAGCGCTACTAGACAGGCTTGAAAATACGTCAATGAAATTGCCGTTAGTGCGCTGGGTTTTATTTTGATAACGTTTTTTAAGATCCAGACGCTTATCAAGAATAGCTAGCATATCATGGGAGAGAATGAATTCTTTAATGATCAGGTCATCTTCACGTGCATTTGGCGCAGACGCTGTGATGAATCCCAGATCTAAAGTAGGGGACGCGTGCGAACCTGTTTGCCGGATATCAAACTTTGCTTGTGATACATAACGCTCAGAAGCAATCGTAAAATAGTAGATAAAGGCCAAGGCGAGAGGAATGCTCATGAAAGCAACAAATTGGGGACGTCTTTGAGAAAAGCTCCTTATTTGTTGCAGACGGGGAGCTATTTTGATTTTTTTAATAAGATCCTGAACAACCGAGCTCGCCGGCGTTTTGTTAAGGATCGTTTGGTCGTTAGATTGTTTGGTAGGCTCTGATTGCATGTTCTATATTCTTATAAGATCTTAGTGTTCCGTTTTTAAGGACAATTCCCACATCACACATTTTTCGTAGTGTGTTCATGTCGTGGGATACGATAATGAAGTTACTTTTTTCCCTTTTTAGCTCTAATTGTTCTTTGCACTTATCTTTAAATTGCTTATCTCCAACAGATAAAACCTCATCGACAAGGTAGTAATCAAAGTCAAATGACATACTTAATCCAAAAGCGAGCCGAGATTTCATTCCTGACGAGTACGTTTTTATGGGCATGTCAAAGTAATCACCAATTTCGGCAAAATCATAGATAAAATCAAGTTTTTCTTTAACTTTATTTTCATCGTAGCCGTATATGCGGCAGACAAACTTAGCATTATCTCGCCCAGAGAGATTGGGAATGAAGCCTCCTTTAAGTCCCATAGGCCATGAAATTGAGCCATTAACGGTTATACTACCGGAATTAGGATGCTCACTTTGAGCGAGCATTCGCATGAAGGTTGACTTACCTGCTCCGTTTGGTCCTAAAATAGCGATATTGTAGCCCTGGGGGATCGTTGTTGATACATCACGAAGAATATACCTTCTTCCTGATGTCGTTGGGTACCATTTAGTCGCATTTTTAAGTTCAATCATGTTTCGTTCAAAAGCCTTTTTGCATAGTACTTATGAGCTAGAAGCCCAAAAAAGTTCATGATAAAGCCAATTTTAAAAACATAAACAGGATTAGCGTAGTAAGCATTGAAAACAATGTCGCCAAAAAGACTCTCTCGAAAAAGTGAAATGATATGTAGCATAGGGTTCCATAAAATGTAATCCCTAAATGGTTGAGGAATAATTTCAATTGAGTAAAAAATAGCGGAAAGAAAGTAAATAGGCCGGAGAAAGAGAGATACGATCCTTTTTGTTTCTTTGAAGAGTCTTCCAAAAACACTCAAGGTGAGCCCTAGGCCAGAAGTAAAGAAAACCAGAAGGGCAAAAGTTCCAATAAATTTGGGTGGGTTTGCAATGCTTAACTCATATCCGAAAAGAATATAGAAACCAAAAACAATAAGAACAATCAACATGGCGGTGAGAAATTCGACGATAATGCGTGCCAATACAGCGTCAATGGGTTTTACGTGTGTATATTCGAATAAACCTGAGTTACCATCAATGGCACCGGTGCATTGGCTAATAAGTTTTCTAAAGGTAAGAAAAGGAATTACCCCAAGCGTTACAAAAATTGGAAAGTCAATTCCAGCGAGAGTCTTTCCCTTAATTGCACCAAAAATGTAGCTTAGGATAATAATATGAATAAGGGGCTCTAAGAGCGCCCACATAAATCCAAGTTTAAATTCGCCATACTTTCCCTTTACCTCTCGTAACACTAAGGACTTAAGGACGGTTAATTGTATTTGTAATGAGGTTCGTTTCATAAAAGCTTGAGTTGTATCACTCATCGTTAAACCTATTGTTCGACCTGTATATAAGGTCTATAGCATTAGTATTATTTAAAAATTTGAATGACACCCTCAACTTGGCCTGCGTTATTCTCAACAACGAGAATATTAATTTTTTCATGGTGCATTCGATCTTCCGCCTCTGCAAGCATTGCTTCAGAAGATATGGTGATTGGATCTTTCGTTGCAATATCCATTGCATTTAGATTTTGAAAATCTTGCTCTGAGACCATCGCACGGCGAAGATCCCCATCTGTGATCACCCCGCATAGCTTTCTATCTTTTACAACAAGTGCTAACCCTAGGCGGCCTCGTGTCATTGCCCAAATAACATCACGAATACAAGAATCTGGAGAAATAAAGGGGAGGTCTGCCGTGCGCATATCATCTTTCACGCGTGTCAGAAGTCTGCGTCCAAGGCTTCCACCAGGATGGTACTGGGCAAAGTCATCAGATTTAAAGTTTTTATTGAGCATAAGGCAGACAGCCAGGGCATCACCCATTGCAAGTGTAACAAGTGTCGAGGTCGTTGGAGCGAGGTTGTTTGGGCAAACCTCGCGCTCAATGCTCGCTTGTAGAACGATATCAGCGTGTTTTGCAAGCGTTGAGGTTGTGTCGCCAACAATGCATATGGTTTTATTGCCATTGCGCCCAAGGGAGGGAAGAAGCTTGACGACCTCATCTGTTTCACCGCTGTATGAAATAAGAATAACAACATCATCAGGATCAATCATGCCAAGGTCGCCATGGAAAGCTTCGCCTGCATGAACAAAGAAGCTTTTTGTGCCCGTTGAAGCAAGGGTCGCAGCTATTTTTTTTGCAATGATCCCAGATTTCCCCATACCTGTAATGATCACGCGCCCTGTCGTTTTAAGCAGAGTGTCAACTGCAGTATTAAAGTTGTTATCAAGTTCATCAACAAGTGTAAGCATTGATTTTGAGTATGTCTCAAAAACATTTTGCGCAAGCTTAAGATTATCTATTTTTGTCTGGGCTGCTTGGTGCTGTACACTTGAATTTGACATCAATGACTCCTAAATTCTATGCTTTTTTATTGGGGTGATTATTTTTAAGGCGAGTAATCAGTTCGCCCTATTCGTCTAATAGTATTGTTTCGATAGCTATTTTACATGATTAAGTGGTGAAAAACAAGATAATTTTGCTATCTTATATTTTTATTGCTTAAATGATTGTATTTTTATTAATCTATCGAGTATAAAGATTCATCTTAATTGAAGTGGTGTTTGTTAATGGGAATGGTAAAAAAGAAGCTCGGTGTTTTCTTTTCCTTTATTAAAAACAAGAGTTATCTTGAGGCGTTTCTTGATGCTGAGGTCGTTCTGAATCCAAATCCTTTTTCTGTCTTTTTTGTTGATGCTGTTGTTGTGTGGGGAAGCAGGCCACGTAGGCAACTGCTTGGGTTTATTTATCATAAAGTTTTGAGAAAGCCCCTTATTAGAATTGAAGATGGCTTTATTCGATCTCTTGGGCTTCCCTCAGATGGAGCTGAGCATATCTCGCTAATTGTTGATGATTTGGGTGCGTATTATGATGCAACGAGACCAAGCCGACTTGAAAAGATCATTAAAGATAAAACGGCTTTATCTTCTGAGGTTCTTGAAAAAGGACAAAAAGCGCTGGAGCTGATTCGCCGTTATCGAATTCATAAATTTAACAGTTCTTATGAACCATATGCAATTAGGGACGAGCATTCAGGGTCTGAGAAGCGGGTGCTTGTTGTGGACCAAACACGTGGAGACGCTTCGATTACATTAGGAATGGCTAATCGAGATAAGTTTACAGAGATGATGTCTGCTGCAATAAATGAAAATCCAGATTGCACCATTTATCTTAAGCCTCATCCATCTGTATTAAAAGGTGTGAAGCGGGGGCATTTTGATTTCGCAGAGCTTGAAGAAAAGGGTGTTAGAATCATTCGTGACCAGTCAAATCCACATGATCTGGTTAATTGTTTTTCGAAAATTTATGTAGCGAGCTCTTTGCTCGGTTTCGAGGCGTTGCTTGCGGGCCGAAATGTCGTTTGTTTTGGTGTTCCTTTTTATTCTGGCTGGGGGCTGACAGATGACCGTACAGCCTGTGCAAGGCGTGGAGAGCAAAGGACGCTACTTGAGGTGTTCTCGTCTGCTTATATTGTGTATACACGTTATCTTCATCCTGATACAAAAAAGAGAACAACACTTCTAGAAGTGTTGAATTATATTATTAAGCACTACAGTTTAAGTTGTAATGCAGATGAAGAAGTGTTCGAATCTGTGTCAGTTGAGAGCTAATGTTTTTATAGTTGGTTCATTTTTTTATATCTAACGGCCTTTATAAAGCTTCACGTCGATAAAGGGTGTTTTCGGATTTTCAGCTTTCTTGAGCATACAGAAGCACGGCATAGTTTAGCATCGCTCGGCCCCCTAGAAGTATTTTCTATAGTGTTATGGGCGTTTGGATGCTGTCAATTAGACTGCCAATAATCTTATCAGAAGAGTAACGTTCCAGAACCATTTTCTGTGCATTTTCTGTTATTTTTTTTCTATGGTCAGGGTTGTCATGTAGCCACATCATTTGGTTTGTAAATCCTTGAATGTCGGTAGGTTTGAATACCCAGCCAGTTACTTCAGGAATCATAGCCTCGCGGCTTCCGCCAACATCAGTTGCAAGAACAGGAAGTCCATTAAGTTGTGCCTCTATGATGACATTTGGCAGGCTTTCCGTAAAAGAAGCGAGCAAGAAA
Source organism: uncultured Alphaproteobacteria bacterium (assembly GCA_964350415.1). GTDB lineage: Bacteria > Pseudomonadota > Alphaproteobacteria > CAYGJW01 > CAYGJW01 > CAYGJW01. The sequence goes on along the minus strand of CAYGJW010000033.1, from coordinate 2,958 downwards.
ATGTCCATTGCGGCATAGAAATGGTTAATATTGTCACGTTGAGGGCCAGGTAGAATGAGGCGATCATAAAAGTTGAGTTGGCGAGCGAGGCGTTTAATTTCTTGTTCTAAAACACCGTCTCCAATAAGTAAAAAGTAGGCATTAGGACACTTTTTAGAAAAATCACCAGCTATCCGAACCCATAGTTTAGGGTTTTTACTCCAGTGGTAGCGAAAAGCTCCTCCTACAATAAAGGCATCTTGAGGTATATTGTAGCGTTCTTTTAAGTCATAGATAATTTGTTTTGGCTCATCCAGGGTATCTCCAGGCTTTGCTTCAATAATATTTGAAATTAATTTAAATTTATCCTTGCTTATTTGAAGGTGGGATGACCATTCGTTAATGGCAGCCTCACTGTTAGCTGTGAGTGTCAGAAAACCTTTGTTATGGGTTTTGTTGATTGCAAATGAAAGCATTTCCATAAAGTCAACATTTTGCGGATAGACCAACCAGCTTTCAGGAACGTTTCCAAAATGTCCAACGACTTTAGGAACACCGAGAAGAAGTCCGACAATTGCACATTCATAAATATGCATGCCACGGGTGTAGATAACTTCAGGCCTAAGGCGTTGAATTGTTTTTATTAATGGCATGAGGTGGCGAATGCGAGCAAATTCACAGGTCTTTAAGTCAAGGTCTTTAAAAAAAGGATCCTGATCAAGGAGTGGGTGGTCGTATTCCTTTAAGTACTCTGGGATTCTTATCGTCTCAACATTCGTATTATCAAGCATTACTTTTAAGAAGTCTTCGCGTTCTTTTTTACGATGGCTAAAGACACAAAAATTTATTGTTGTCCCTTTTTTAAAGCGTTTTGGAAGATTTCTGGCGAGTAGGAGTGCCTGCTTTGTGCCTCCCCCCATTTGAAAACTATTATGGATAAAGACGACAGAGCCTGGTTTAGGTTGAATTTTTAAGCTTGTATCTGAGTTGCAGCGTTGAATAAAATGTTCGAGAACGTGTTTTCTAAAGTCATGTTTATAGGTTGTGCTCTTCGTACACCATTTATTCTGAAAAGCGATTGCTTTATTTAAAGAGGTCAAGCTTATAGACTTTGGGGTATATGTAGGGTTCTGTTGTAGTACGGTCTCGGCTTGAGCGTAGTCATGTAATTTCGTATAAATATAAAGTGAATGCTCTGTTTGCTGCTCTTTTGTGAGGCTGGATTTATACTTACTAAGAACGTCTAAGGCCTCATGCATCTCATTTTTAGCTAAAAGTATCTCAATGTATTTATTTGGCGGATAAGTTCCATTCTTGAGTCTCTTCCTAAAATGACTAATAAGGCGTTCAACAGCAGGCCATATTTGCTTGCGGCGACAGCAGTCAAAGTATGCTCTAAATGATGGAAGTATATTCTCTGTATTCCGGATGTAAAGCTTGGACTGGTGAAGCGCATCTTGAGTTTTATTCAGATGTATATACTGAGCAATACTTTGTCTATAAGCTGTATCATGATGTTGATCAATTTCTAGGATTTTCAGCCAGTATTTTAGTGACTCAGCATGCATGTCAAGTATCTGAAAAATATTACCAAGCATTTGCAGGTTTTTGATATCGTCTGTTTCTAATGTCAGTAGTTCTTGGGCTGTTTTTTTTGCATTCTGAGGTTCATCAATTGCGAGAAAAGATTTTATCAATATTCTATAGGAACTGAGTCGTGTGAAAAGTGTAGTATTCTCAGTGTTTAGGATTTGTTGACATACTTTTATAGAATCATGAAAATTACCAATTTGCTGATGTGCATGAGCGAGATGATGTAAGGCCTTTGAATCTGTCTTTTCCATATGTGTGGCTGTTTCTAGGACAGAGATTGCCTCATTATTTTTTCCCAAGTCGATTAAACTCGTTGCTAGAATTTGTTCGACTTTCAAACGCTTACCATGCAGGGATTGGAAATGATTTATTTCATCAATGATTTCAGCATGCTTACCAGCCTTTTTTAAGGACAAAATATGCTCAAGCCAGTCATCATCGAGGAAAGCTTTAGGATGGATTGGAGCGGTTACTAAAATTTTTTTCTGATTCATTGCGTCCTCAAATCAATAGCCGGTATCCTGATAAAAGAATACTATAATGAAGATATTTATTGCACCGATATGCCGAGACTAGAGCATAATAGTTTCAAAAAGTAAAGGTTTCTATAGTGCGTGGAACTGCTTTTGGTACTGTTTTCGAATATGCTCTCGTCGCAGTTTAAGAGTTGGCGTCATAAGACCATTGTCGATTGAGAAAGGCTCTGTCGCAATAATAAAGCGCTTAATGCGCTCCTGAGTCGGGAGTGCACTGTTTGCCGCGTCTATGGCTTCTTGGAGCTGCTGACGCAGCGCTTCTATATCATCGTGATAAGAGTCATTTTTATTGGCTTGCGTAGGCGTAAGAATTGCAAAAAGATAGCTCTCTTTGGGGTGTTGATAAACAACGGCTTGATCGATGATTAAAGACTGCTCAAGAGCGGAGGCTATTTTATAAGGCGAAAGTGTATCTCCTCCTGGTGTGACGATAATATCTTTCTTGCGATCTGTGATTTGTAAGTATCCGCTCGAATCAAGGTTGCCAATATCCCCCGTATAAAGCCAACCATCACGAATGGCATGGGTTGTTGCTTCTTGATTGTTCCAGTAACCTTGCATAACAAGCTCCCCTCGAACCAAAATTTCGCCGTCGTCTGCAATTTTTATTTCAACATCAGGAAAGGCCTGGCCGACAGTTTCTAGCCTCACTTTTCCTGGCATGTTACAGCTTACAACAGGCGCAGACTCTGTTTGGCCATAACCTTGTAGAATTCTAACACCAAGTGCGTGAAAGAAAATGGCCGTTTCATAATCAAGAGCTGCACCACCAGAGATAAAAGCTTTGAGCTCTCCCCCTAATTTTTGATGGATTTTTGACCTAACGGCGTTGCAGATAAAGGTATTTTTC
>CAYGJW010000032.1:0-12870 GCA_964350415.1 uncultured Alphaproteobacteria bacterium | reverse complement strand
ATACTCAGCCATTGCTTGAGACTCTTCTTGAATTTCGCGTGCTTTAACGGAAACCTGACAACGACGTGACGACTTATCAAGCGCAGTCACTTTACCATCAATCTTTTCACCAACAGCGAAACGATCAGGGCGTTGTTCAGCACGGTCACGGCTTAGGTCAACTTTCTTAATAAAGCCAGGGAAGCCATCGCCAATTGTCACTTCAAGGCCAGCATCTGTGACGCCTGAAATTGTACATGTAACAACATCACCCTTCTTAACACTATCAATCGTTCCCTTAAGTGGATCTTCAGATAACTGCTTAATACCAAGGGCAACGCGCTCTTTCTCAACGTCGACATCAAGAATCTTGGCTTTAACAACCTGACCCTTTTTATAGTCTTGAAGCGCTTCATCACCAGACTTAATCCAATCAAGGTCAGAAAGATGAACCATGCCGTCAATATCACCATTAAGCCCAACGAATAGACCGAATTCAGTGATGCTCTTCACTTCGCCTTCAATCTCGTCGCCTGCTTTTTGACCTTTAGCAAACACTTCCCAAGGATTATCGATGCATTGTTTCAGACCCAAGCTAATGCGACGCTTCTCAGCATTCACATCAAGGACAACAACATCAACTTCTTGACTTGTAGAAACAATCTTACCTGGATGAACGTTTTTCTTAGTCCAGCTCATTTCAGAAACGTGAGCAAGACCTTCAACACCATCATCAAGTTCGATGAATGCGCCGTAATCCGTAATGTTTGTTACACGGCCTTTAAGTCTTGTATCAACTGGATACTTTGCAGCGATATCAGACCATGGATCTGACTCAAGCTGCTTCATACCAAGACTGATACGTTGCGTTTCAGAATTGAAACGAATGACTTGTACTTTTACCGGCTGTCCAACCTGCAGCATTTCAGACGGATGATTAATACGACGCCACGAAATATCTGTTACGTGTAGAAGACCATCAACACCACCAAGGTCGATAAACGCACCGTAATCAGTGATGTTCTTAACGATACCGTCAAGGGTCTTGCCTTCTTCAAGCGTTGAAACAAGCTCGCTACGCGCTTCGGCCCGCGTCTCTTCAAGGATCGCACGACGAGAAACAACGATGTTTCCGCGCTTTCTATCCATTTTCAAGATTTGGAACGGTTGCGGTGTATTCATCAGTACGCCAACATCCCGAACAGGACGTACATCAACTTGGCTGCTTGGTAAGAACGCAACAGCGCCAGAAACATCAACTGTAAAGCCGCCTTTAACACGACCAAAGATTGTTCCTGTAACCTGTTCATTCTTATTATGAGCATCTTCAAGTTGTGCCCAAGCTTCTTCACGACAAGCTTTTTCACGACTAAGAACGGGCTCACCATTCTTATCTTCCATGCGCTCAAGATAAACTTCCACTTGGTCGTTTTTCTTAAGTTCCATTTGACCCGCATGGGCAAATTCTTTTAAAGGAACACGCCCTTCAGCTTTCAGTCCGACATCGATGACAACGAGGTCGTTTTCTAGGGCTACAACGGTGCCTTTAATCACCGAACCTTCCAAATTATCGCTCATTCCAAGGCTTTCATTCAAAAGCGCTTCAAAGCTTTCCATTGGCTGATTTTCTGCTGTGTCTGTTATTGAATTAACCATTTATTCTCCATTCTCCTTATACACTGCCGGCTCCAAAGGACTATATCCTTCAGTGCTTTGCACACCACTGCTACTGCAAACGCTGCTGAGTATGAACAATAAACTCTTTTGTCTTACTTATTGCTTCGTTTAGATCCATTTGCGTCGTATCAAGGACGAATGCATCTGCTGCAGGCACCAATGGGGAGGCCTCGCGTGCGCGATCACGTGTATCACGTTCCGTCAAGTCACGCAACACTTCCTCGTACTTTTGGCCGAGATCTGCTTGCTTTAATTGCTCATAACGACGTTTGACACGCGCTTCAAGATCCGCCGTTACGAAAATTTTATAGGGCGTTTCTGGATAAATAACCGACCCAATGTCACGACCATCGAGGACAGCACCGTTATATCCATCACCCTGATGTTCTGCAAAATCACGCTGAAAGTGATACAATGCTTCGCGTACTTTTTGATTTGCACCAACTTGGGAAGCGTATCGGCCGACAGCCTCTGTACGCAAACCCGTCTCATCAATCGTTGCATAATCCAATGAAGCTGCAACTTTCGCAGCTTGCGCACTCATCGGGTCAATTTCTTGCAACCAACATGCGCGCCCAACAAGACGATACAACAAGCCTGTGTCCAAATATCGTAAATTAAACTGCTCTGCAAGCTGTCTACCGATCGCCCCTTTTCCAGAAGCTGACGGCCCATCAATAGCAATGATCAAGCTCTTATTCCTTTATAAAAAACTTTCCTATTACATAGATATAAAATTAAAATTTTCAACACAAAAACCATCTTTGTTGATCTGATATAAAACGAAAAAAAACTTGCCTGCCTGCCCCCAACAGAGTATGAAATACAACTTCTTGGGGCCATAGCTCAGTTGGTAGAGCGCTACAATGGCATTGTAGAGGCCGGCGGTTCGACTCCGCCTGGCTCCACCATTTCCTGATATTTACAACTAAAAAACTTAGCCCTTACCGACTATGCACACGCAAACGGCTGTTCGATTGGACGCGGTGTCGAAGATTAAATGCCCAAGAATTGCTTGGACGTTTTCTCGCTTTAACAGAACGGGGCGGTTTTTTTGTATATTGTCTATGAGTGCGCTTTTTCTGATCTCTAAGTTTCTGACTTACATTTGTTGATTTAGCACTTTTAATACGCTCTCCCCTCACCAGCGCCTTGCCTTGGGGCTTTACTATTTTACCTTGAAAACCTTCTATTTTTTTATCAAGCGCATCTGTCATTACCTGGCAGCTTGCACTGAATGCATCAAGCTTTTCTTGTGCACCCTCAGCCCCGGCCAACGTAATATGGCTATTCGCTTGCTTACCGTACCACTGATTAAGAATAATGAGCTGATCTTCTAATGCAGCCTTATGCTTATTCTTTTTTATGCTTTGGATTTTTCCTTGAGCCTCTTTGATCTCTTTTTTACAACTTTTTAAAGCAGTTGTAACCACTGCACAGGCACTACTGCTCGTAAGGACGAGACATACAAATAAAAATCTTACCATCACGGCCTCCCTAAAATTCTTTCTAACTAGAATTCTAAGGCTGAAACTTTAAGATTTTATTAATAAAACACCAAAAGATGACTAAGCATCCTTAACAGGCACCGTATAATTCAAGGGTAAACGTCCACCATCTGGGTAAATTGTTTGGCCCGTAATATAACTGGCGTCGTCACTGGCAAGAAAAGCCGCAATACCTGCAACCTCTTCAGGCTGACCACAACGGCCCATGGGGGTGCGTGAAAGAACTTTTTGCCTAATAGCCGCATCCGTCATGATCCCTTTAAGCAAGTCTGTCATGATGCTTCCAGGCCCAATGGCATTGACTCGGATCCCTTTGTCAACCAAGCCCAGCGCCATTACTTTTGTCAGCTGTTTCATTGCCCCCTTACTTACGACGTAAGGCACTTGATTCGGAATTGCGAGAACTGAATTTACAGAGCTCATATTAATAATAGATCCTTGAACACCTTCAGCAACCATATGCCTTGCGACCAACTGACTTAGGTACATCGCAGAACGTATATTAATATTCATAACCCGGTCAAAATCTTGCATTGCAATATCAAGAAAGTCTGCCGTATGAATAATCCCTGCATTATTCACCAGAACATCAATTCGGCCATATTTTTCGATTACCTCCACAACCATCTTTTCTAAGGCCGTGTCATTTGCAACATCACAAACATGAAAGGATACTTTATAATCTGACTTTAGGAGAGGATCCACCGCAGCCTGGCCTTTTTCAGCATCTATATCAATGACAGCAACAGCACTTCCTTCCGCAGCAAACCGGGTTGCACATGCAAGCCCTATCCCTTGTGCTCCACCTGTCACAAGAACAACTTTTCCATTTAATTCTTCATAGCTTGCCATGCAAAACACTCCCTATAACAAAACACCAAGTAACCTATTTAACGTTCAAACAACATCATACGTTTGATGTAAAAATACAACAAAAACTAAAGGACAGTTAAAAAGGTGTTTTTTTATTCTTTAAAATGATAAGAGTAATATACAGTGAATAAAAATAACATAAGTTGGCTAGAATAGCTGACATGGGGGGAGAAAATGCGGGGAAAATCTCTTATTTTTCTTTTTATTGCGCTCATTATTGCTGGCGGTGCAGCATTGCTTGTCCATCAGTGGACCCTTGGGCAACAGAAAACAGTCACAACAAAAACAGTCATCAAAGAAACACCTCAGGTGGAAGTGATGGTTGCTGCAGAAGACCTTAATATTGGCACCCTTGTCGAACAGAACAAGGTAGACTGGAAAAAATGGCCTCGAAACCTTGTTAATGAGGCTTTTATTACACGTTCCGATATTGCTCAACAAAATGATGTTAAAAGCAAAACAATCGGTAGTGTTGTCATTCGTTCGTTTGTTAAGGGCGAACCGATTATAGATCGTAAGATTCTTCATGCAGGCACCCGCGGCTTTCTTGCTGCCATTTTAAACCCAGGAATGCGGGCCGTTTCTATCCCAGTGAACCGTGCATCAGGCAACGGCGGCTTTATTCGCCCCGGCGATTTTGTTGACATGCTGCTTACCCGTAAAATTAAGCAGGGAACAGGAAGTAGCAATGCAGTCACAGGTGAAACATTGCTTGAGAATGTCCGTGTGATTGGTGTTGACCAGTCCGCAAACGATGTCACTCAACAAGTTAAGATAGCGAAGACGATCACAGTTGAAGTAACACCAAAACAAGCAGAGATCATCTCTGTTGCAGATGAGCTTGGTGATATTATTTTCTCTCTCCGCGGCATCCGAGGAACAGGGGATACGACGACAGGACCAAGACTTGTGAAGCATAATAAACAAGACCCAGCCACAACGGTAACCATGGATTCTGAAGCATCAAAGGCAAGGGGCCTGGGTGTTCGGGTCATTCGTGGTTCCAAAGTAGAAACTTTTAGGAGGTAGCTGCTCGTGACCCTCTCATTTACACAAAAACAAAATCGGCTCCCCAGGCTCTTGTCTAGGACAGTATCTTTTTTTGTAGTCGCAACGCTTTTAACATCAAATGCATTTGGGGGTGGCAACTACGCTAACAACTCTCATACTCCTACAACAAATATAAAAGCTGCTAATCCAGAGAAAAAACTTAGTTTTTCTAGCAGTTACATCGAAATTGAGGCATCAAAAGCCAAAGTTATTCGCCTAAGTGGTGAAGCCAAAGATGTCTTCGTTGCAGATCCGGAGATTGCAGATGTGCAGATTTCATCGCCCTCTCTCTTTTTTGCGAGCGGTAAAAAAACAGGTAGCACAACGATTTATGCCATTGGGAAAGACGATAAAGTTCTGGCAAACATAAACGTTACTGTAAAAAGAAATCTTGATCCCTTACGCTCAGATATTAACAAAGTTACCTCTGCTACAAATATTAATATCCGCGGCCTCAACACAGGAATTGTCCTGGATGGGGAAGTGACGAATCAAAAAGAAGCGCAAGAAATTGCAAGTCTCGCCCAGGCCTTTTCTGGTGCCAGTGAAAAAGTTGTTAACAATCTTCGAATTGCGTCTCAGACGCAGGTTAACTTACGGGTGCGCGTTGCTGAAATTGAACGCAGCCGCAGCAACCAACTTGGCTTTAATTGGAACGCAAATATTGGTACAGGCAGAGAGCTCGTTAATCTAATAACAGGCCGCAGCTTTACAGGTGCAAATGGCCTGTTTAACAGGGCCACTGGGGATCCCAATTCACTTCGCTTCCGTTTTGGGCAAAGCGATGTTGATATCAATGGTGTCATCGATGCACTCGCGAACGAAAATCTAATTAGTGTGCTTGCAGAACCGAACCTAACTGCGCTTTCTGGCGAAACGGCGAGCTTCCTTGCTGGTGGTGAGTTCCCGATTCCAATCAGTTCAAGCAACAGTGATGGCAGTAATAACATTCAGGTCCAGTTTAAAGAATTTGGGGTTCGTCTTTCTTTTGTTCCAACAGTTATCAACGATACCCGAATTAACTTAAAACTTAGCCCAGAAGTCAGTGAGCTAAGTGACGTTGGTGCAGTGAACTTAGGTAATGGCTTCCAAATTCCGGGGCTTAGGGTTCGAAGAACAGAAACCACTGTTGAAGTAGGAAGCGGTCAAAGCTTCGCAGTGTCAGGGCTTTTAAAAGCGTCGAAAAAAATTAATTATAGCGGCATTCCAGGGCTTATGAATATCCCTATCATCGGCGCACTTTTTGGATCTAAAAACTTTGAAGAAGAAAAAACGGATCTTGTCTTTATCGTGACGGCCTACATTGTTAAGCCTGTTCCAGCTGGGGTAAAGCTAGCAACACCGCTTGATAACCTTGAGACACCAAGCAACTTGCAGCAAATTCTTCATCATCGTTTTGTTCAGACAAAAAAGAGATCAAATACGTCATCTACTATGAAGGTCAGCCAAAAAGAGCTACAAGGCAAAGCTGGCTTCATGCTGGATATAAATTAAAGGGTTTCGTTATGAAAAAGCAAAATACGATTCTAATGGGTATTCTCGCAGCACTTGTCCTAAGTGGCTGCGGCGGCTCATCCAGGGTTACCGCTTGGAAGCCCACGAATTACGAGCGTGAGCTTAAGGTCAAGCGTCTGGACTCCATCCACCGAGTCCATTTTAGCTCCGATCGAACACAAACTTCGGCAAATGAAAAACGCAAGCTTACTGATTATATTATAGAGCATGGAGATCCTTCAGTTCTGTGGGTTAGCATCAACCGTCCTAATCAAACGCAAGCATCGTACAAACGTGCGCACTATGTTAAAAGAACACTTGCTCGAACAGGGGTCCCCGTTAATCGGATTTCAATTGAAACGCCTCATAAAAACAGCATTCCCAATGCTGATTTTCTGACGGTAAATGTTGCTCGTTATGGTGTTCAACTCCCAAACTGTCCTAATTTTTCATCGCCTGAAAGCAGCGCATTAAATCATGATACAAGCAACTTTGGGTGTGCCCAAGTTTCAAATCTTGGTATGATGGTACATGACCCAAGGGACTTTGCTTATGATCGAGGATTTGGCCCTGCTGAAGCCACGCGTGAAGTTGGCGCTCTTGAGCGTTACAGAACGGATAAAGTTAAAAAACTCATCCAAGGAAGTTTTTCAGTTGAAGGTAGCGGCAGCGGTAGCTAATTATTAGATATAGTGGATTGGACAAATGGAGCAAAAAAATAAAAATATCAATCTCGCTGAAGAAAAAGCGCATTTCATTGCTTTTGTAAATTCGAGTGAAGATGAATCCATCATCAAAGAAGCAATAAGCCGGCTTTTACTGCCCTATTCTAATATTCATAAAGGCGGCATCAAAGCTGCAATAAAAACTTTGGCGAATATACGTTCTCCAAAAATCTTACTTGTTGATATTACCGACTCAGAGCTTCCTATTTCTGACATTAATGCACTTGCAGATGTTTGTGAACCAGGGGTTAAGGTCTTAACCATGGGAAGTAAGAATGATGTTGGACTATTCCGAGATCTTCTTTCCATTGGGATCTCTGACTATCTCACCAAACCACTTTCGATTGATCTTGTTCAGCGAGCGATTGGATCTTTGATTGATGAAGAAGATGCTCCACCAAAAACAAAATCTAAAACAGGAAAAATCATCACTTTTGTTGGTACGAGAGGCGGTGTAGGAACTTCGACGATTGCAACTAAGACCGCTTGGCACTTGGGCGCGGATCGTAAACGGCGCACAGTGATTCTGGATCTCGATCTACATTTTGGAACTGTGGGCTTAACGCTGGATTTGGATATTAAACATGATCTGAGAGAAGCACTCGAACATCCTGACCGTGTTGATTCCATCTTCATTGACGGTGCTTTAGAGCGTGTTGAAAACAAGCTTTTTGTTATTAACTCAGAAGAAAATCTTAGTGATGAGATCGTCTTTGATGAAGATGCTTAAAAACGACTTATTGCAAGACTTCGGGAGCAGTTTCATTTTGTTGTTATTGACTTACCAAGACAAGTCACGCCTGCAATGCAATTGCTGCTCAATATGTCCGATGTTTGCGCAGTTGTAACAGATCAGACACTGCCAGGTATGCGAGACACGGTTCGCTTTATTAATCATATCGCTGTTCAGCGAAACGACGAGCGCTTGTTTCTTATTTCTAACAAGACGTCACCGGAATGCCCTGGCTGGTTTCCTCTTGATGAGTTTGAGAAAAATATTGGTCGCCAAGTTAGCTTTAACGTGGGCTTTGACACAAATATCGCTAAGTCAACCAGTTATGGCCATATCACTCTAAACCCTAAAAGCCCTGCTGACGCAAGCATCATCGACATTGCGCATGAACTTGCTGGCTGGGGGCATGAAAAGTCAAGCACCCAAAAGACATCTCTCTTTCAAAAAATCTTAGGTAAATAATGAAACAGTTTGGAAGGCGCGGCCCTGAGACCGAAAAAGACAAAGAGATTCAAACACCTGTGGCTCCCGTTCAGGAAATTAAGCCACCTGAGACGACGCATCTAAGTGAGCCTAACAAGCTCCCTGAGAATAAACAACCTCAAGCAAACGACGCAAAACTTACACAAGAAGTCAGCAAAGAAAAAATTAAAGCAAAAGTTAAAACATCGTCAACATCTCCTGTATTTTCTGAAGATGTCGTTGAACGCCTAAGGTTGGGGCTTCTCAGTCAGATTGACCCTGCAGCTGCCAGCAAACTCTCAAGGGAGCAATTGCAAAGCCAAATAGAAACGGTCATTGGGGATATTGCATCCTACGAAAACATTCGCTTAAATACTTTCGAACAAAAGCAGCTCACTAAAATTCTTGTTGATGACATGCTTGGATTTGGGCCACTTGAGCCCTTACTCGACGATGACAGCGTCAATGATATTTTAGTCAATGGACCAGACCAAATTTATGTTGAGATCAAGGGTAAACTGAAGAAAACCAACATTAAATTTCGTGATAATACCCATGTTACGAATATCGCTCAACGGATTGCAAACCAAATTGGGCGCCGTATTGATGAGTCAACCCCAATGGCTGATGCGCGGCTTCCTGATGGTAGTCGTGTTAATATCATCATGCCTCCCCTCAGCTTAACAGGAACAACGATTTCTATTCGTAAATTCTCACGGGATAGCATCACCTTGGACAGAATGATTGAACAAGGTAACATCTCTATGCAAATGGCAACCGTCCTTAAAGTTGCAGCCGCCTGCCGTCTTAATGTTCTTATTTCTGGAGGTACCGGTTCTGGTAAAACAACTTTGCTTAATGCCTTGTCACAGTTAATTGACCGTGGTGAGCGTATTGTGACGATTGAGGATGCAGCAGAGCTACAGCTTCAACAACCCCATGTTGTGCGTCTTGAAACCAGGATGCCAAATCTGGAAGGCGACGGGGCGGTTACAATTCGTGATCTCCTAAAAAACTCTCTTCGTATGCGTCCAGACCGGATTATTGTTGGTGAGGTCAGGGGCGCGGAAGTTCTTGATATGCTACAAGCAATGAACACAGGCCATGATGGATCGATGTCAACGTTGCACGCTAACACGCCTCGTGACGCGCTCATGCGGCTTGAAAACATGGCCAGCATGGCAAGTGCCAGCTATAACGCAGAAATTACAAGGCGCCAAATTGTTAGTGCTGTCGATTTAATTATTCAAACAGAGCGGATGAGAGATGGTATGCGGCGCGTCACTTATATTACGGAAATCGTTGGCATTGAAAACGGAATTATTACAGGACAAGATCTCTTCAATTACAAATTTGAGGGCGAAAATACGGATGGAAGCCTTAAAGGGAAGTTTATTTCTAATGCTGTGAAGCCTAATATGGCAATCAGAGCCACTGAGTTTGGCTATGAAAAAACACTGCATGATGCAATGATGTCAGGATAATCTTATGACTGCAGAGTTCCTTACAAGCATACAAATTCCTCTCATTGTTTTTTGTTTTGTGACAGTTGCGCTCTTTATTGGGTATTTTGTTTATAATCATTATAACAACAGTACGCGTAAAACCTTGGAAAAACGCCTAAATAAAGTGCGCTATACAAAAGTGCAAACGGTAACAAAGCAAGGCCTGGATAATATTCTTGCGCAAGAAAGTTTCATCGGCTTAAAAATTATCGATGACATCTTTACAAGCTTAATTCCTCAGCTTTCTGTGATGCAAAAAACGCTCCTTAGGGCAGGTCTTAAGTTTTCTTATGGGATCTATTTTACAGGTGTTTTCTGTTTATTTTTTATCATTTTTATTGCTCAAATTTTTCTTTGGGATATGCCACCTCTTCTCAGTCTTTTTATCGCAGTCTCCGCCGGTATTGGTGTACCACATTTTATTATTCACAAACTTGCAGAAAGACGGGTTAATACCTTTCTTTCCCAGCTACCTGAGGGGCTTGACCTTATTATTCGTGCAGCAAAAGCGGGGCTTCCTCTTAGTGAAGCCGTCCGAATTGCGGGGAACGAACTCCCGGACCCATTGGGTAAAGAATTTAAAACAATCTCTGATAATGTTAAAATCGGGGTATCTATTGAAGACGCCCTTTTTAAGGTAAGTGCGCATATGGAGCTTACAGAATTTTATCTTTTATCTACCGCTGTTTCCCTACAAAGAGAAACAGGGGGAAATCTGATTACAACAATTTCGAACCTGGCGGAAACAATTCGTAAGCGCCAGCAAATTCGGTTAAAGATTAAAGCACTTTCTTCAGAGGCTAAGGCTTCAGCAATTATCGTTGGATCGCTTCCTTTTATTGTCATTGCTGCGATGATGTTTCTGAATCCTGGTTATATTAGCAAGCTTTTCAATGACCCTAGGGGCGTCAGACTTCTCACCATTGCAGGCGGAATCATGTTAACAGGCATTCTTGTCATGCGTAAACTCACCAAGATTGATCTTTAAGGAATGGACGAATGATGATCATACGGCAGGACAAAGAATATGTTTAGTATCACAGATGCCAGTAGCCTAACGTTCTTTACGCTGCTTATTGCATGCCTCAGTATTTTCATGGTCTGGAAAAGCCTTATCAAAGATGATAAACGCGACAAAACAAAAAAAACGATCGAACAATATAAAGTAGCACTTTCCAAAAAGCGGCTTAATAACGAAATTGAAGATGAAACCAAGTTCCGACGCAAAAGCGGAGGAAAATTCGAACAGTTTGTTGGTCGCTTTCAAAAGTATAATAAACAACGTGTGGAAGACACCCATTTTTTTCTTATAAAAGCTGGCATTCGGGAAAATGACGCCGTCTTTGTATACTTTGCAGCTAAAATTATCATGCCTATCGTTTTTGGGCTTATTGGTTTTTTTATTGGCTTACAGCTTTTTTCTGGTGATACGCTCTTCATGCTCATGGCAGTGATCATCATGGTTTTTATCGGCTATTCTGGTGTTGAGACCTATATAAAGCGTAAAATTAAATCACGTTATCATGCTATTTACAAAGGAATACCTGACTTTCTAGATCTTTTTATTGTCTGTTCTGAAGCTGGACTTACACCGCAGATTGCTTTCAAGCGTATTGCAGCAGATTTTGCAGGAGCACACCCAGAGCTTGCGGATGAAATTGGGTTAACCGTTGTGGAAATGAGCTTCTATCCTGATCAGGAAGAGCCTTTAGGGAATCTTGCCAGCCGAGTTGACCTCTCTGCGATGCGCAGTGTAACCGCTGTTCTACAGCATTCACTGCGTTTTGGTTCTCCTTTGACCGTCTCACTGAAAAACCTTGCCGCTGAACTGCGAACGGAAAGAATTTTGAAAGTTGAAGCCAAAGCCGCACGCTTACCCGCAATGCTTACCGTGCCTTTGATTTTATTCATTCTACCGACGCTCTTTATGGTTATTCTTGGGCCTTCCATTATCCAAATCTCAGATGTCTTCAAATAAAAAAACTGAATCTGAGCAAGAACAAGTTTTCAAATAGCGATCTTGTGGTTACAGTGGCTCAAAATCAGCAATTAGAGGACTTATCTGTGCGCCACAATGACCGACAACCTGATCAGCTCAGGGAAATTGAATTTAAACTTAATGTAAATAAACATGCTGAAGGTTCATGCCTTGTAAAATTTGGCGATACCCATGTTTTGTGTACCGCATCTATTGAAGAGCGCGTCCCCCCTTTCCTCAGAAATACAGGCCAAGGCTGGGTCACCGCTGAGTACGGTATGCTCCCAAGGTCCACAGGTTCACGTATGCGCCGGGAAGCATCGACAGGCAAACAATCAGGGCGCACCCAAGAAATTCAACGTTTAATAGGTCGCTCACTGCGGGCTGTTATTGATTTGAAACTATTGGGCGAGCGACAAATTAATATTGATTGCGATGTCATCCAAGCCGATGGCGGCACCCGTACGGCAGCCATTACCGGCGCTTATATTGCGCTGCACCAAGCGATCCAATTCTTACTTAAGTCCAGGGCACTTCTCAGCTCACCGTTGAAAGAACCTGTTGCTGCCGTTTCTTGTGGCCTTGTTGAAGGAACCGCTGTTCTTGATCTTGACTATGTGGAAGACAGCAGCGCTGAAGCGGATGTTAACTTTGTCTTAACACAAAGTGGTAAAATTATTGAAATTCAAGGTACGGCTGAAGAACGTGCATTCAGTGAAGATGAATTTAATGCCCTGTTTGCCCACGGCAAAAAAGGCATTGCAGAGCTTATTCAGCTACAAAAACAAGCGATTGCGGAAGCTTAAGAATATCGCGCCTATGCAGGGGTGGTCTCTGAAGATCAGCCCTGCAGCTTTTTCTCAATGCGTTTTCTTTCAGCAGCATC
>CAYGJW010000031.1:0-13301 GCA_964350415.1 uncultured Alphaproteobacteria bacterium | reverse complement strand
AAGGGGCGCTTTTTTTATGAATACTTCTTCTTGGGGCTGTGCCAGCTAACTCGTTCGGTCATAATTTCATCAGTGGTTATCTCGGCTTAAGGTTTCCCCTTAATTGTATGAAAAGTATATGTGTATCCTTAAACTTGCTAGGCCTTCTGTTGTTAGGTTTTTGAATTCTCATTTATTACTCATTTGGCAAAAAATTTTGGGATATCAGAAAATGGAAAACGGATCTTCTGTAAATTTAAGAGGCTTCAGAAAAGTAAAACAGTTTTCTGGCCATATAAAATGGTTTGAGAAGATTGCAGGATTTAGTAGTTTTTTCTAGATAATATCTATAATTCAATAAAAAAATATAAGATAGAGTTAAAATCGCATGATTTGTATTGATTTTAAATATAGATAGTAAATCTATCATATTTATATTGTTGTAAGCTGTATTTTTTTGTTTATCTTAAGTGTTCTATCTATGTAGATGTAATTTTTATTTATATTTTATCTATGGTTATTGTTTGTTTTATGGTACTATAAGTTTAGTGATACAGAAATGAGTAAAAACTTTTAGGAGGAAATTATGAAAAAGTTAACAATGCCGCTTATGGCAGTCATGTTCATGTTTGTTTTTGCCATGGCGCCAACGCAGGTTAATGCAGAAGAATCAAGAATTGCTGAAAAACTGGAAACAATGAAAGAGCAGGGTCGTGTAGACGACGGTAGTACTAAAACACTTTTTAGTTTTGGTGATATTGGGAAAAGTATTAAACACGCAGCAGATAAAGTTAAGGATAAAGTTAAACACACAGTCAAGGGTGTTGAAGAAGATGCAGAAGGTGTTGTTGGTGCAGGTGCGATGATGCTAATGGGCGGTGGTCAGCAACAGATGACGCCTCAACAGCAGCAACAAATGCAGATGCAACAACAGCAACAGTATGGTCGTTAAGTTTAGCTTGACGCACTAATATTAAAAAAAGCCTGCAGAAAATCTGCAGGCTTTTTTATTTTAGAAATAAAACTTGAATTGTATGAAGGAGCTTCTTTTTTTGTTATATAAGACGTAAAATGAAGAAGATTATCATAATTAAGGGAGAGGCGGAGATGGCATTAAATATCTTATTTGTTGATGATGAACCGGATCTTGAAATCTTGCTTAATTTAAAATTTCGAAAAATGCTTGCTACGAAGCAATGGGCATTTTCCTTTTGCCAGAATGGCAAAGCCGCCTTTGACCAGCTTCAATCATCCGCTTTAAAGCCAGATGTATTGGTCTCAGATATTAATATGCCTTTGATGGATGGTGTCAGTCTTGTCACTAAGGCGAAGAAACTGCAGCCAAATCTAAAGACATATATTATGTCTGCCTATGATGACCCTGAAAATATAAAGAAGGCACGTAATGCAGGCGTGGAAGGTTTTATTTCTAAGCCATTGGATCTGAAAGCCTTTGAAGCGTTGTTGCGCAGCTTGGATCGTGATCAAAGCGCCTCAATAGTATCAGCATAAGCAGGGTTTTGTTCACTGAACAATATAAAAGGTGAGTTTATTCATAATGAAATGTATATTTTCTTTTTTAGGAATTTTTTTCTTACTTACGCCCCCTATAATCGCTATTGAAACAAAAGCTACTAAGATAAAGGAAGCTCCAGTGGACAACAGAATAGAGCAAGCAATTTTTGCAATGGGTTGTTTTTGGTGTGGTGCATCGGCTTTTGCGAATCATGATACAAATGTAAAATTTAAAGGTATCTCTGATATTCGTGTGGGGTATTCGGGCGGGGAAAACACACAGCCAACCTATGAAAACCATAGTGGGCATAAGGAGGTTGTGCGCATCACTTTTGATCCTGCCACTATCTCTTATGAAAAATTACTCGATATTTTTTGGAGAAATATTGATCCCTTTGATCGTAAGGGGCAGTTTTGCGATAAATGTCAGTCTTACACATCCGCGATATATTATTTAGACGCAAGCCAAAAAAAACAGGCTGAAGCCTCAAAGCAAAAGTGGGCAGCAAAACTTAAAGACAAAATTGTAACGGAAATTTTTGAAGCAAAGCCTTTTTATGATGCCGAAGAATACCATCAAAACTATAAAAAGAAAAATCCCTTACGTTATAAGTTTTACCGGTGGCGCTGCGGTAGGGATGCGCGCCTTAAGGAAGTTTGGAAGGGGCAGTAACATCTTGCCCATATATTGAGCAATTTTATCTTCTTTTTTAGATGTTGAACTTGATTAGATCTTTTAATCCACAGTGTTTTCACACTTTTTGCCGGTCAGTTCGACTTTGATGTCAGATCCTGATGGATTTTGGAATATTTTAATACCAAAAAGCTTTGAAGCTGCAAGCAGGTGGTCAAAAAAGTCAGATTGAATGTTCTCGTGGTTGACCCAATTCGTATCGCTGGTGAAGGCATAAATTTGCATAGGGATGCCATCTGGCGTTGGATCAAGTTGGCGCACCATACAAAGCATACCCTTATGAATTTTTGGATTGCTTGCAAGGTAGGCCTCAATATAGGCGCGGAAAGTACCAATGTTCGTTAAGCGTCGCTCGTTTAGGTCCTGAACAGTTGGCCGCCCTTGTATATGAGTGGGGATCTCTTGCAGCTTGCTGTCAATATAGGGCTTGAGAATTTTTATTTTTTGCAGCCTATCCAGCTCTTCATTCGTTAAGAAGTGAATGCTGGTTTGATCGATGAGTATAGAGCGCCGGATACGGCGACCACCGGATTCAAACATTCCCCGCCAGTTTTTGAAAGATCCTTCCATAAACTTATAGGTTGGAATTGTTGAAACCGTTTTATCAAAGTTTTGGATTTTAATCACATGCAGTGCGACGTCGATGACACTTCCATTCGCATCAAATTGTGCGAATTCAATCCAGTCACCTTTTCGGATCAAATCATTGCTTATAAGTTGGATGCTGGCAATGAATGAAAGAATCGTATCTTTGAAAATAAAAAGCAAGACAGAAGAAACAACCCCAAGTCCTGTTAGAAATCCCCAAGGGCTTGTGTCGAGTAATTTGCAAATAACAAGAACAAGTCCGATGCCGTAAAGAAATATCTTGGTAAGTTGTACGTAACCTTTAATTGGTTTTTTCTGAGAGACTTCATAAGTCTGATAAATGTTAACAAAAATATTCAAGCCTTTTCCAACAAGAAGAACCATATTCGCAATAATATAAGCGTAGATAATGCGGCTGAGGTATACCTGACTTTCAGGGTAGTGTTGTATCCCTAAAGAAAGTACAAAGGCTGGCATTAAGTAGGCCGCATGACTGAGGATATCTGATTTAACAATTTCTTTTAACCATACATGCTCTTTCCGAGACTGAATAAGTCGAGCGACCCCCTTTGCAAGATAGCGCTTTGTGATGAAAAAGGAAAAAAATGCAAAAATTAAGACAAGCGCAATAAAAAACAACTCTGTATTGATATTTAAAATATCCATTTTTTTTGAAAAGTTGTGCAACCATTCAGTTAAAGATGTGAAAAAGTCCATATTTATTGCTCTGATAAGTTTATTGTTTTAGTAAGCTCTGGATTATTGAGCTGAACACCTGGCTTATGCCCAAAGATGCTTAGGGCAGGGCCTAAAATTTTGTTTGTATTTTGAGCTAAAAGTGCAAGAGATTGATTTGCTTTCATAAGAAAGTCAAAGTCATTAAGGTAGGTCGATAAAATGTCTCTAATCTTTCGGGGACGAGGATAGGAGATTATTCGGACATCTTGCTCAGCTGGGATTTTTGCAAGCTCTTTGGCCTTTGCTTCTGCTTCTTCATAGCCGCCTAAGCCATCAATAAGACCGTGCTTAAGTGCGTCTTGTCCTGTCCAGACACGACCACGTGCAAGGGGCCGTAGTTTTTCGATCGGCATATTACGATCAAGTGCAGCTTTGGTTGTGAATTCCTCGTAGACTTGGTCAATCAATGTATCAAGACGTGAAAGTTCGCTTTCGTTAAATTCTGTAGTGTTGCTCCACATTGCAGCGTTTTTCCCATACTGTAGGCGGTCCCAGTTGACATTAAGCTTGTCACTGAGATCTTTCGTAACAAACTTTCCGCTAAAGACTCCAATTGACCCTGTCAGCGTAAAGGGATGGGCGAGAACATAACTTGCAGGCATTGAGATATAGTAACCACCGCTGGCAGCCATTTCACTCATTGAGACAATGACGGGTATGCCTTTTCTACGAATACGAAGGATCGCACTACGAATAACATCTGAGGCAACAGGGGAGCCGCCCGGCGAATTAATGCGAATAATAATTGCCTTATTTTTTTTATTTTTAAGTGCCGCATTAAGATTCTTGATAAAAGAGCTGCTACCAATTGAAGTGTCGCGGCCCAAAACAGGTGCAGTTTTACCCAGTACGACATCACCAGTTGCATTGATGATTGCAATTCGAGGGGCCTTAGGATCTACCGTTAGTTGACGAACATACTTATGGCTGCTGTAGAAAGGAATCTTTTTCCCATACTGTGTTTTGAGGTCTTGTTTAAATTCATGCCATGTACATCGTGCGTCAATAAGACCTGCTGCAAGGGCTTCTTTGCTTGTGAGGGGAGATCTGTCGATAAGCTCTTTTATGCGCTCAGGAGTGGCTTTTCGGGCGGCTGAAGTGGCGTTAATAATCGTATCTAAGTAGACATCAAGGATGCGCTGCGTTGCTTCTTTGTTCGCTGGACTCATCTTTGTTTCTGTAAACATTTCGGGTGCAGATTTGTACTCGTGGCGTTTAGTGAATTGTGGCGTAACACCAATAAGTTCAAAAGATTCTTTTAGGAAAGGCATATCTGAGGCAAGTCCCATAATACCGACGTAACTGAAAGGATAAACAGAGACTTTTGAGAAAGCTGTGCTGAGATAATACTGGAACGTAGCATTGCTTAACTCGCCAAAGCTTGTTGCATAAGCATGGCTTTGTTTGCCGCTTTTGTTGAAGTCTTGCAATGCAGTATGAATTTCTTGGATTTGAGATGGAGCCAGGCTGGTGTCATCAAGCTTTGCTGCAATCGCCACTATACGGTCGTCTGTTTTCGCTTTTTTGATACACTTAATGAGTGACCTTAGGGTTTGACCATTGTGTAAATTGAGAGAATCCAGTGGATCGTCAGGCTCTGAATCAATAATAGGATTTGAAAAGTCGATATAAAGCAGCGCTTTTTTGGGGAGCTCATCATTTGGACTGATGAGCTCTTTTCCAGATTCTGCAAAAATAGAGACGATAATCGCCAGTATGATAAAGGCAGAGACAAGTGTTGTAATAATATTGAGGACAACACGTCCAAAGAAATTTCCGGCACCTTTAAACATCGATACGCCTTTTTATTGATATGTATACAGCCAGGCTAACATTTACTTAGGCGATAAAGCAAGCTATGGAAATGTCTTTAGGTGGTTGTTATATCAGGTGCATCTACTGATTTCATGCCTACAATGTGATAACCGCTGTCAACATGATGAATTTCGCCTGTAACACCTGATGCAAGATCACTGAGAAGGTAAAGAGCGGAGCCGCCAACATCACTTAAGCTGGTATTGCGCTTAAGTGGAGAGTTATATTGATTCCATTTAAGAATATAGCGGAAATCACCAATACCTGAGGCCGCAAGTGTTTTAACTGGGCCTGCGGAAATTGCATTGACGCGAATGTTTTTGTCACCCATATCAACCGCCAGGTAGCGTACGCTTGCTTCAAGAGCTGCTTTTGCAACACCCATGACATTGTAATGGGGCATAACACGCTCTGCACCCAAATAACTGAGCGTTAAAAGGCTGCTTCCTTCATTAAGAAGATGTAGCCCTCTGCGGCAAACATTTGTAAATGAGAAGCACGATACATCCAGGCTTTGTAGGAAGTTTTCGCGGGTTACATCGTAGTATTTACCCTTAAGTTGATTTTTGTCAGAGAAGCCAATCCCATGCACGATAAAATCAATGCTTCCCCATTCTTTCTCGAGGGCTGCAAAGAGTGCATCAATTTGTTCATCATTGGAAACATCACAAGGAAGGATAAGTGTCGATCCAAGAGAGTCAGCCAAAGGACGGACGCGTTTTTCAAGAACATCCCCTTGATACGTAAAGGCCAGCTCAGCGCCCTGAGATGCAAGGCTTTGGGCAATGCCCCAGCAAAGTGATTTATCATTGGCAACGCCCATAATAAGTCCACGTTTGCCCTTCATGAGTGATCCTGAGGTTGCTGTCATATTCATCTTTTAAACTCCTTGGAATAATGCTGATCAAAATAAGGGGATTGTCTCTTTATGTCGAGAAAAAAAGAGCAAGAGATAGATATGAATGATCATCTTGAGGGGCGACGATGTGGTGTGTTTTAAAAATAATTTTTGAAAATACCGGAAAAAGGTGGACTGAGGGGATAAAGATTTGATATGAACAGGGGTAAGGATACCTTGTGCCCTCTTGGCGGAACTGGTAGACGCAACGGACTTAAAATCCGTCGGCCTTTTTGGCCATGCCGGTTCGACTCCGGCAGAGGGCACCATCCGATGCTTGTGTGAAACAATTTTAATGTCTAGGGTTTCACACGGCTCTAATTAGGATAGTAGAGTTATTTTTTTTCTGAAAATGCTACTGCGCAGATGAGCTAAATAAGCCCTGCATGATTTCACGTTCTTTTTTCCAGTTATGGCGAATACTAGGCTTCGATTTTTCAAAATAGTGTGAAGAATCATGATGGTCTTCTGCTGTAATTGCCGTTGAAAAACCGTGTACCATATCAGGGGTTAGGCGACCTGTAACTTGACGGATATAATAGCATATAGCGAGTCCTGAACTTGGTGGGGCACCTAGCTTTTCAATGAGTTCAAACCATACATTGCTTGGAATGAAGCTAACACATGCATCTTGCTTTATGTACCTTTGGACGGAATTCCATGAAGACCAGCATTGGTAATAGATATCGCTGGGGGCTGAGTAGATAATTCCTTCAAGGCCTTTTATTTCTTTAGGGCGAACTTTGCTATCTCCAGGCGTTCGAACCCAAAGGGAGGTTTTGGAGCCGTAATCTTCTTGGAATTCTAGATCAGTATTAAAGTTATTAAATCGAATAACAAGATTTTGAGCGTCGATACGCTTGCCTTTTTTCTTGCCTTTACAAACAGCCCCGTTACCAACAATACATAGCGAGTGAGCGTTTTTTTTAATCAGCTCCTCAATTTTATTATTTGTGGCAAGTATGTGTTGATGTATTTTCTTATATTTTTGAATAAGGGCATGAGCATCTTGATGTTTAAGTTCGAGGACCAAAACCATATATTTGTAAAGGTCTTGGCGGTCACTTTTATCAAGGGTTTCAAAGACTTCTTGCGCTTTTTCCCAATTTTTATTGTGACATAAAAGCGAGGCATAGTTAAGTCGCATTCTAAGATTCAGAGATAGAAGATGCTTCTGTTTGCTTAATGCCGTTACAAAGTGCTTTTCAGCTTTTTCATAATGGCCAATGCGAATAAGAAAACTAGCAAAAAAAAGACGGTGTAATCGAGATTCAGGGTTTATCTCAATAATTTTTTCATACTCATTGATCGCCTTTTTATAATAACCACCTTTGACCATTAGGCGGGCAATATAGAAATTCAGGCGAGAGAAAAAGATTTTGAACCATTTTTTATCTTTAAAGCGATGAAGCCGACGCTGAAGAAAATTCGAAAGATCAATTGCTTTATACACGGCACGTACAATTGCATCCACAAGAGGCTTT
This sequence comes from uncultured Alphaproteobacteria bacterium, assembly GCA_964350415.1. Taxonomy (GTDB): domain Bacteria; phylum Pseudomonadota; class Alphaproteobacteria; order CAYGJW01; family CAYGJW01; genus CAYGJW01. The sequence continues at coordinate 5,590 of CAYGJW010000031.1, read as the reverse complement.
CTGTAAATGAAAAGATTCGATAGATAAAACTTAATTTCAGAGGGTATATTTTTAATTTTTTGTGACTTCATTTTTTTGCAAGGTTAGGGGTTCACCCAAGAGATATAATCTCGACTCTAAGTGCACATAAAACTAATGATGAATGCACAAGAAGGCAAGCTCATTCTTGTATGGTTCTATAAATTCATTTTTGTAGGCGTATTCAGCTTTAGGCACTGGCGTGATGAGATTGATGCTTGAGCTCTTTAATCGCCTGTCTTGTTATTTGAACGGCCGATGTCAGCGCAAGTCCTGCCATTAAAAATGCGACGCTCCAGTCAGGCCAGCCTGTGTTTAAGGTGAAAACGCCTGCAGCAGCCAGCAAGACCCCTACATTGCTGATGGCGTCGTTGCGGCTGCAGAGCCAAACTGAGCGCATATTACTGTCCCCAACACGGAATTTGAAGAGCAGGAGTACACAAATAAGATTGGTAATAAAAGCAAGAATCGCAATCACGGTCATTGTTGGCGCATCCGGAACAATGCCTGACCTCATTTGGATGATGGTTTTTCCTAAAACCCAGATACCAAAAACAGCAAGGCACAAAGCCTTAAGCAAGGATGCACGTGCGCGCCATCTAAGGGCGCTTCCAAGGACGATAAGGCTAATGGCATAGTTGGCAGTATCTCCTAAGAACTCCAGAGCATCCGCCTGAAGGGAGACGGAGTTGGAGTGAATGCCGCCAATAAGCTCTACACAAAACATTGCTGCATTCAGAATAAGCGCAATCCATAGAACCGTTTTATAGGAACGAGGGATGGGGTGGGTGCTGTCGGGAGAATGGTGCTGGCAGCCGATGGACATAGGGTGACTCACTTTTATAAATGGGTAAGTATAATGTATAAACATAGGATGAGAGACGCAGCTGTCAAGTTGTATTCTGTTATGCGGAAATTTAAACAGAATGTCTTTTGCGTTTGATTGAATGATCTCCCTTTCATTTTCTAATTTTTTGATTTTAACTTACAAAGACGTCTTAAGTGGTCGTGCTCATAGGTAAAAAAACGGTATTTTTTTGTGATTATACTGGGCTTATTTTGTAGAGGTCTGATTTTATTAAGGTCTATGTTTATGCAAGTATAAGTTGTATAAAAAAATAGATAACAATTATATATTTACAAGGCTAATTGATTGTTTATTTTTTTAAAAAAGTTTATTGTCAATGCTATTAAGTAAGAGTAGTATTTAGGATATAGGAATATATACGGAGGCGGATTGGGGCAAAAGGCTCTGATTCCGGTTATGATTATGGCAAATATTACTACACTTGATGCGCCCGTTGTTCTCGCGATGCCTGGGCAGGATATTCGTGATATGGGCGGGAAAGATGCTCTGCTGGAGCAGGCTGTTGGCCCTGCTAAGGAATCTGACGTGCTGTCTCCTGAATCAGGTCGTCGAGATGATCGCGCTCTGCGTAATCAAAAAATATTCGATGGGCCCAAGGCGGAAACATTATCGAGCGTTTCGGAGTACGGTGGATCTTTTGTTGCCTTAACTCAGGACGGAGTAGAGACAGGACGCTTTCCTCGTAAGAGCGTGGAAGCCTATGCGGCTCTTCAGTCTAAAAAAGATGCTTTAAGAGAAGCGATACCATCGTCTAATGAAGCTCGTGTAGATTTAGATGCTGATGTTTTGGCTGGTGCTGTTGGCATTGACTCTGATTCTAAGGCATAGTTTTCGCCATTACTTAAGACGCCTAGTGTCACTACTATTTTATAATAAGAGCTTAGGTCCATAAGTATAGGAAAAGAGTCAGCAGCCTGGTCAGTACCAGAAAATCGTCTAGAGACTTTCTAACCCGTTTTTGAGTGGGTTAATTGGACTTTTGGGTTGCTATTTTTAAGCCACCCCCCTCACTCTTTCAAGAACACATTAAAGTACTGTCTTGTTGCTTGATTCCAGGCCCCCAATTTTATAGCAAAAACAAAAAGGGTTTGGTTGTGTGTGTCTAAGAATCATCTCTTTTCTGAGAAAAGGGCCGGCAAAAAAAACTGCAGGCGCTGTTTAAGCTTTGATTTAATCACTGGGATTTTGAGGATACGATTAATTGCCTGATCAAGGTGCTCCCAGGTTGCCTCATTTCCCTCAGAGTTATCGCTTAGCCAGAAATGAAAAGTGCTGTGGTGGACGTGCATTAACAGCGTCCGTTTGCTGTAGTAATTGAAATCGGTAGATTTATCGCCAATTGACCACCAAATGTGATCTGCTGCTTTGAAAAAAGGCGCAAAATTTAACTTGGAACTAAGAGGGTGCTGTTGGCGCTGGTCTTGTAGTGCGTCTTTATAAGGTGCACAAAATTGAATATGTGCGCGTACACCGAGTGCTATTTTCTCACGTATTTTCAAGCTATCCAATGGTGTGTTTTTAAAAACCTCTGTGACATGGTCGTTTGCTTGTTTGAAAATATCTGCAAGGTCTGGGCGTTGTTGAGAAAAGCTATTCATAAGAAACTCCTAAATCTTAGGTATTTTAACAGGCTGCTGTATGCTTGTCTTGCAAATAGAGCGGTCTATGCTTGAAAGATTATAAGGCCAAAAAACAGAAATATCTTGTGTAGAAGGGGCTATTGTGTCATAGTTTCCAAGCTTTAGCTTTTGCTGAAGTGTGCAAATTAAAACTCTTACCTGGAAGGATGTGATCTGACATGCACGTACATGTTAGGGACAACAATATTGAGCAAGCTCTTAAGGTGCTCAAGAAGAAAATGCAACGCGAAGGAATTTTCCGTGAAATGAAATTGCGTCGTACTTTCGAAAAACCCTCTCAGCGTCGGGCTCGCGAATCAGCGGAAGCTGTTCGTCGCCATCGCAAGCACATGCGAAAACGCGCTGAACGCGACGGTTTTTAAAACGTGCATAGCCTCACTTGTTGAGGCTGCGTATAAGAAAATGGGTAGGCTGATTTGTCTGCCCTTTTTTTTGAGTAAATACTCGTTTTTCCTATCCTATCTTCCGGCATGCAGATTGAATCATTAGAACCTGGACTGAAAAACGGTATTCCCCAAAAATGCGTATTGGTCTGTGGCTTTATGATATTCAGGAAAGAAGCGATATGGTTTGCTTAAGTCGTTAAGGTGGTGCTCCAGTAATTTCAAGCGATGCTTTAAAAAAAGATGAGGCTGGTCAGAACAAAGACTGGAATTAAAATACCAATTGACCACACCATATAACCGAAAAAACTGGGCATTTTAATTTGGTTTTGTTCGGCAATCGATTTAACCATAAAGTTCGGTGCATTACCAATATATGAGTTTGCCCCCATAAAGACAGCCCCTGCAGAGATCGCCAGCAGTGTCGTTGCAAGTGGACCCATAAGCTGTTCTGCATTGCCGCCAGCTGAGTTAAAGAAGACAACATAGGTTGGGGCGTTGTCTAAGAAACTGGATAAAAATCCAGTCATCCAGAAATACATAGAGTTTATTGGCGCACCTGTATCATCTGTAACCAGACGAATGAGTGGGGCGAGGGCACCCTTTAATCCTGCTTGAAGGATGGAAATAGCTGTTGCCATGGTAATGAAAATACCTGCAAATAGTTTGGCAACCTCAATGATCGGGAACCAGTCAAATGAATTCTCTTTACGCCGATCTGAACAGGTGAACTTATAAGAAATAAAAGCAATCGCAAGCAGTGCAGAATTACGGAAGATTTCTTCGAGTGTGACCGGGATATGATAAAGGGTGAATTCAATACCCGTATTGAAAGCACCGCTAAGTAAGATGACACCGATAATCGCGAACAAAAGTAAGATATTTGAGGCACCTGTGATCCGAATTGGGTGCTTTTCAGAGGTAGGCGTCGTTTCCTGGGGTAGGGGCTCTTTTCTGCATAAAACAGTGTCAACAAGGAAATAGACGGCCAGCAAGATGCTTGAAACAAACAGCCATGGCTTGAACATATGAAAGAGAGGCCAGGTGAAATCAACGCCTTGTAGGTAGCCTAGGAATAAGGGAGGATCACCAAGCGGGGTTAATGAACCGCCAATATTTGCAACCAAGAAGATAAAGAAGATCACGGTATGCACGCGGTAACGTCGTTTAGAATTAGCAATCAGCAAAGGCCTAATAAGCAACATGGCTGCGCCCGTCGTTCCAACAAAACTAGCAATGACGGTGCCAATTGCCAGAATGCTGGCGTTGAGAGCGGGGGTGCCTTCTAAGCTGCCTTTTATGGCGATGCCGCCTGAGACCGTAAAAAGTGCAAGGAGCAAAAGAATGAAAGGAATATATTCTTTTAGGACAACCTCAAGCACTGTGTAAAGCGTGACATCTAAGCCAAACTGCACGGTAAGTGGGAGGAGCAAAATAAGTGACCAAAATGCCGCAATTTTACCAAAGTTATGATGCCAGAATTGTGGTGCAAAAAGCGGCAGAATCGCAATAGACAAAAGCATTCCTGCAAATGGAAGCGCCCAATAGATAGAAAGAATGCTGCCGTCTAAATGCGGTGCCATACCCGTTTCAGGTGATGCACATAAGAGTTCTGGAAATCCCAGAACTGAGCTGACGACTGTAAGTAGGAATAAAGGGCGCACGTATCGCTTTCAAGTCATTAAATTTGAATATAGAAGCTAGCGGAAAGAGAATCTTTCTGCAAGGTTATCTGCTTACAGCAGGTTTATCCCTTAGTATATAAGGGATAAACCTGCTGTAGCGCGAAGACTTCTGTCTTTGAGTCCATTACGTCCACTTTTGTAATGGCTGTAGTTTGCAGCGAGCACAAGCCCCCAAAAACGGTCGATAGCATATCGGTAGCTTGCTCCAATCAAGTAACCGTGCCCACCTTGGGCTGTGGTCTTACGGTCTGCGCGCTGGAATAAACCCTGACTTGTCGATTTAAGAGCAAATCCATAACCTAGGTTTAAAGTCACAATACTTTGTTCTTTAATTGAGAAGCCAAGATCTAACCCAACCCAAGGACCACTCCAGGTAATAAAAGCTGGTGTTTTTGTGCTGCTTTTACGGATATTTGCTTTGCTCTGCGCGGAAGAGGAGGCACGAATATGTGCACGGGTAAAATTTGTTCTTTCATATGCATATGCAATATAAGGATGAACAAAATAGTCAGGCGTTTGCTCCCAAACATGGGCAAGGTTCCAGCCGATTTTTCCCTTTATATTATATTGATTTTTTAAGTCACCTTTTGAAACTTTTAAGCCTTTTACATGATCTGAGCGTTTAGACTTGAATCCCCAGCCGTAACTCCCTTCACTACTAAAGCGGAGGCCTGAGATGCCGCCACGCAAAAACTCAAGCGCAGCATCGCCGCCAGCGTGATAGAGGTGCGAGGAAATATGTCCCTTGCTATCAGTTGCTTTATGGTTGCTGTAACCACCGTTTACTGTCCCATCAAACAAAAAGTCTTGACCCATTGTATCATTGTAAGATTGTGCAGGTGTTGTGTTCAGGAAAAGTGCAAGAAAAGTAACGGGTATGCTTGTAAAAAGGCGCGTATTTAGTTTCATGATCAATACCTGAATTGGTTTAAGATGGTGTTAAGTTACAGGGAAATGAGTAAGGAATAAAGTAAGAATTTATTTTCATAAAAAAAG
>CAYGJW010000030.1:8799-13479 GCA_964350415.1 uncultured Alphaproteobacteria bacterium | reverse complement strand
GCTTTGGAGATAATAGAAAATGGATCTACGCAACTTATATCGAGCGTGTAGATGCTGATCTTGCGATCGTTGCTAAGATCCTTGAGGAAGCAAAAGCACTTAATAAACATGTAAAATTTAACACCTATCTCGCTTATATCGAACGTGTGGATGCAGATCCTGTGATCATTGCTGAGATTATGGAGGACGCAAAAACCTTTTATTAACATAATATAAAATCGATCTAAGCATCTTATATCAAACGCCCGAATGCAGATCCTGTTGTGATGATTCAAATTCTTGAAGAAGCAAAAAAATTTAATGAAGATCAGAGAGAACACATCTATATCGCTTATATCAGACGTGCTGATGCTGATCCTGCGATCATGGCACAGATCCTTGAGGAGACAAAAAACAATCTTACAGCTAAGCTACAGCTCTATCACTTTTACCTTAAACGTCCTAACGCAGATAACGCACTCATTGAAAAGTACAATATGAGACAATAGTATTCCTGACGGCCTCTTATGTTAAGGAGTCGTCCTCCTAATCAAACTTAAACAAAGGCCCTCTCCTTCGAAAAGGCCTTTGTTCTTTTAAGAGTACTTGCTTATCTTATGCCGCAGCACCCCTATGCGTAATTTCACCCCCTAGCGTATGCGCGATCTCATCAATCACTTCGGGTATGACATCGTAAACTGTGTTCAGTTGCTCTGGGGTTATGCAGTACGGAAGCACCATATACAAAGTATGACCTAGCGGCCTGATGTGTAAACCGCGCTCCAAGAACTTTTGCGCGATGGCCTTACTTGTCATGCCGCCGTACTGTGCTTCGCCCACATCCACATCAAATGCAATGACTGTACCGCACTGTCTAGGGCGTACAATGGCTGGATGTTGCATTAGCTTCTCAAGACGTTCTTCATGAACAGCAGCAATACTGGCAATACGCTGCATGGTTTGTTCTGCTTCGAATATCTTAAAGTTTTCCAGCGCGACCGCGCATGCAAGTGGGTTGCCGGCAAAGGTATGACCATGCAGCAAAGTCTTACCGGTTTGGTCCGAATAAAAGGCATCCCAGATTTTATGATTTGCAACCGTAGCCCCCAAAGGCAAGGTTCCGGCTGTAAGGCCTTTCGATAAACAAATGATATCAGGCTGCTGAACAAGATCCGAGCACACAAACATATTACCGGTGCGGCCAAATCCTGTGAAGACTTCATCAAATACAACCACAATATCAAAGGCCCGAACCCGGCGGATGATTTCCTCCAGGAACGATTTGCGATACATTTTCATACCGCCGGCCCCCAGAATCAGCGGTTCTATGATGAAAACTGCCGTATTTTGCCCATGTTGATCTAAATAACGGTCCAACCATTGCAATGATGCCTGCTCTTTTTCCTCAACCTGCATATCACCAATCCATGTATGCGGGGTGGGCATAAAGCTGGCATCAAACATTAGGTCACTAAAGGTCTCAACAAAACCTGAAGTGGCGCCCACAGACATGGCACCGAAGGTATCACCGTGGTAGGCGCCCTCTAATGCAAGAAATTTCCCCCTTGGTTTACCAATATTCTGCCAGTACTGGTATGCCATCTTCAGCCCTACCTCAACGGCGGTAGAGCCGTTATCAGAATAGAACACCTTTTCCAGTGCTTCAGGCAAGGATGCCGCAAGGGTCTTCGCAAGCTCAGCCCCTGGTCTGTGTGTAAAGCCTGCAAACATCACATGCTGCATGGTTTGGGCTTGTGCAGTTAAGGCTTTTGCAATGCGCGGATGGGAGTGACCATGGGTGATCGCCCACCAACTTGAATTGAGGTCCCAGTAAGCTTTGCCATCTTTATCATACAAACTCAGGCCCTCTGCCCGAACCAATTCAATCGGTGTGGGTGCCGTTTTGGCTTGTGTAAACGGATGCCATACATGTTTTTGATCAAATTCTTGGATGCTCATGCTTTTAAAACCTCCAGGCAGTTATCGGACATTGGAATTTCTGTAAGGGTCTGGTGCGTTAGGGGATCAAGCCAAGGAAGCTCGGCAATGACTTGGGTATGACCGTAGTACTCAATGGCGTATTTATTCTCAGCATTTTCAGGCCCTACCATAATCACACCGCGCACATCAATACCGCAGTTTTTCAATACTTCTAAGGTCATACATGTATGATTTATGGTCCCCAGGCCGCTAGAAGCGACAACGATCGTCGGTAGCCCCAGCGCGACCATTAAATCCGTCATCAACTGCGTGTCATTTAAGGGAACCAGGGCGCCGCCAGCCCCTTCAACAACAATGGGTTGCGTCGATTGTGGCATCTGCAGCTTTGCGATATCAATTTGGATACCATCCAGTTTTGCAGCAAGGTGCGGGGACAACGGTTGCGTCATGCTATACACTTGTGGGTACACAGCCTGCGGTGATAAGTTCGCAAGCTTTGCCACCGTTTCCTCTTCTGGTTGATCTAGGCAACCACTTTGCATGGGCTTCCAGTAAGCTGCCCCAAGGTGATAACATAACCAAGCGGAAGCAACCGTTTTACCGACGTCGGTTCCTGTTCCTGTTACAAAATATCCGCGATTCACTATGCTGCAACCTCCAGTTCGGACTCTATGCCTTTAAACGCTGAAATCAACTTATCAATGTCTGCTTTTTGATGCGCTGTTGTTAAGCACAAACGCAATCGAGCCGCACCCTTTGGCACAGAAGGGTAGCGTATAACCGGAATGAGTATACCCCGTTTCTGCAGCGCCTTTTGGCAGGCGACCGCCCTGTGATCATTGCCAATGATTAAGGGAATAATGTGTGATGTGGTAGCGCCGATATTAAACCCGGCAGCTTTAAATTTATGGCGCGCATAATCGGCAAGGTCACGAAGATATTCTCGTTGCTCACCCATATCGACAACCAGTTCCCAAGCTTGCTGTGCTGCACCAACAGCAACTGGAGACGGCGCCGTTGAATGCATAAATCCTGATGATTTGTTGACGATATAATCTCGGATTATTTCGTTACAGGCGATGAAGCCGCCAGCGCCTCCAAGCGCTTTGCTAAAAGTCCCCATAATAACCTCAACGCTCCCGCTATATTCCCCAACCAAGCCTAAACCACGGGGGCCGTACACACCCAGTGCATGGGCCTCATCAACGTACAAAAAAGCCCCGTATTTCTGGGCAAGTGTCGTCAATGCTTGCATATCCGCTTGGTCCCCATCCATACCGAACAGACTTTCCGTGATGATAAATAAATGCTCTACTTTTGGGCGGTATCGTTTCAGTAAATCCTCTAAATACACCATATCAAGATGACGGTAGCGCAGCTGCTTAGCCCCGGAATACTGCGATCCTTTCAGTAAACTCGCGTGGTTCATCCGGTCACTCAGCACCAAAACGCTATCTCCCAAAACCGCCTTATCCAGCAACGCAGCAAGGGCGCTGATACTGGTTTGATATCCGGTTGAAAACACCAGCGCTGCCTTCTTTTTGAGGTCCTGGGCAATACGATTTTCCAACTGCCAGAAGTAATCGCAGTTTTGTAACAATAGCCGAGATCCACCACTTCCAGTACCCCACCTCTTTGTATATTCTGTAGATTTTTCAATGACTTTTGGATGATGTTTCAGCTGTAGATAATCGTTGCTTGAAAAGTTTAAGTCTATATGCTTCACTTCGCCCTGATCAACTGTACGGCACCGTCCTTTTGCACGGAGCTCGTTAAGATAATTTTGGTAGCGATCATGAGTAGACATCGTCTTCGAAGATCCTTCCTTCTAAAGGAGTATGAAATGACAGCGTCACAACACCACAACACTTTGGAAAACGCAACTCCTTTTCCCGCATCTTTTGCGCGTCACGACTGGACGATTGAGGAAATTAAGTCCATTTATCATACACCTTTCGCTGAATTACTTGAGCGCGCCCATCAAATTCATAAAGAAAATTTTGATGAAAACGAAGTGCAACTCAGCACCATTATGAATATCAAAAAAGGCAGCTGCCCAGAAGATTGTAAGTTCTGTGGTCAATCTGCGCACTACAAAGTTGGTAAGGAAAAAAACCCCGTTGCTGAGATTGAAGAAGTCCGCAAAGCCGCTCAAAAAGCTAAAGAAATGGGCTCTTCTAGGGTGTGTATGGTTGCTGCATGGCGCGGTCCTAAGGATACGGATGTCGACCATGTTGTTGATATGATCAAAGCCGTTAAAGAAGAAGGCCTTGAATCTTGCGCCTCCCTTGGCTTCATCAACAAAGAACAAGCCGTCCGCTTAAAGGAAGCTGGCCTTGAGTACTACAATCATAATCTTGAAACATCGAAAGAAAACTATCCAGGGCTTGTCACAACCCACACATTCCAAGACCGCCTTGATACGGTATCAGCGGCTCAATCTGCTGGCATGCACGCCTGTTGTGGCGGTATCTTGGGCATGGGCGAGACGCTGGATGACCGTTTCAGCATGCTACAAAGCCTAGCTCAGATTACCCCGCATCCAAAAAGTGTCCCCATCAATCAACTGGTTCGTATTGAAACGACCCCGCTTGAAAACGAAGCAGCCCTTGATTCAATCGCCTTTGCCCGCACGGTTGCAACAGCGCGCATTTTATTCCCAGAATCACGTGTACGTCTGAGCGGTGGCCGGGTGCAAATGTCCGATGAACTGCAAGCTTTATGCTTTTATGCTGGGGCAAATTCAATTCATTATGGCAG
>CAYGJW010000030.1:0-8699 GCA_964350415.1 uncultured Alphaproteobacteria bacterium | reverse complement strand
AATGTTGGGAAAAATACAATACAAGGGCCAAACAAGAAATACTGACACCTGATAGCTCTGAAGATGAGATCACCCTACACTATACAAATTACTTCCATCAAAATGTGCTTAGTGATGACACTGTCGAAGCTATTTTTGAGGAAACAAAAGATTTTTCAGAACGTAACCGAAGGGATCTTTCTGTCGCTTACCTCAGTAACCCCGTTGCTAAATCCGACTTCGTTGAAGATCTTATTGAGGATGCTTCTAGCTTTAACGAATGGGCAAGAGTTTATCTCTACCGGGCCTATGTGCAGCGTCAGGATTCCTCACATGAACGCCTGAATACAATCCTTGAAGAAGTCAGTGAAACATTCACTGAACACCATCAACAAGCCATTTATATCACCTACTTAAAGCGTCGTGATGTGGACGAAAGAATGTTTTTACTTATCCTCAACGCAGTTGAGAAATTTGAAAACCAAACAGTACAAGCTGCCGTTTACAAAACGCTTCTTGATCCACATGATTTAAAAGTCGCTCTGTAAAATAACTGGTTTTATGTCTCGATATCTCGCTGAGAAAGCGATGATATTAGGATATTTTGCTTACTACAGGCCGCTCATATATGAAGATATCGCGTTCGTGTAATCTAGTAATCTCAGGTTATATCCTGCTTACGTATATCTAAGTGGTTTAACGAGGATACTAAGCGCACATTCCTTGCTCAAGCTCCGGCTGGAGCTCCCTTAAACAAAACCGTTTAATGCAATCTAAGCTGTTGTTTTCTCAGGCACAAGCTCTGAGGGAACATTAATTTCTTCCACTTGCTCAACAATTTCTACTTCTTCGCTAGATTCTTCAGATATATTCTGGCGACGGAATTTTTTGATCACTTCATCCACTTGATCACTTTCCATACCATAAGCTCGCAAGGCGGCACCACCAAGCTGCAGGCTTGCTTCCAATGTCTCAGGGACTGTCGCCGTTGCCCCAATGTGCTGTAATTCACGCACGTGTTTTCCGTCGCGGGCCCGAACATAAACATCAACTTCTGGATATACTAGCCGAATCATTGTCACTGCGTCCGCAATGGTTTTATGGTTATCAAGCGTCAGAACAATGGCCTTCGCCCTTGCTGTCCCCAGCGCCCGAAGCACTTCTGCTAGGCACGCATCCCCGTAATAAACCGGCATGGCCTGCGCCCGGCCTTTTGCAACGCGAGAAGCGTCCACTTCCACAGCAACAAAAGGCACAGCATTCGCTGTTAAGATCTCAGCTACAGTCCGTCCGACGCGGCCAAAGCCTGCAATCACAACGTGTTGGGATAAAGCGCCAGTTTTTTCGGCCAGGTAATCAAGGCGGGTGTTGATCGATTTATCAATACGGCCTGTAAAGTACCAACCAATAGAAACCAGCAATGGCGTCAGGACCATTGAAATCGCAACGACGATAAAGACAATGTTCGCAATTTGTTCAGGCACCACACCATGGGGAACAGCTTGGTTCATAATAACAAAGGCAAACTCACCACCTTGGGAAAGCAGGATCGCTGCGCGCAAGGATGGCGGCATTTCAAAACGGAACAGCCGCATTAGGATGAAGATCATTAGTGTCTTGAAGAACATCAATCCAAGAACGCTGTACAGAATTACCTCAGCATGTTTAAGGAACAAGCCGAAATCGATGTTCATCCCAACGGAGATAAAAAACAGCCCTAACAGAACGCCTTTAAATGGACGAATATCGGCCTCTACCTGATGACGGTATTCACTTTCTGAAAGCAATAATCCGGCCAAGAAAGCACCCAATTCCATCGATAGTCCTGCAGCCGACGTCGCTGCACCAATACCAAGCACCAGCAATAAAGTCATTGCGGTAAAGACTTCAGGACTGCGGCTGGCGGCAACCATTCTGTAGATGGGACGCAAAAGCTTATGGCCTAAGAACATAATAATCACAAGGGCTATAACGGCTTTAAGCAGTGCTTCTCCCAACACATAAAACAAGGCAGCACCTTTAGCGCCCACAAACGGCGTCATCGCCAACATTGGAACGACCGCTAAATCTTGGAATAATAGAATTGCAAAGGCAGCTTGACCAAAGCGTGTTGCAAACTCTGCCCGTTCACTTAGAAGCTGAAGAACAAAAGCGGTTGAGGACAATGCCAACGCACCACCAATAACAATTGATGTTGCAAACGGTAGTCCAATTCCAAAATTGAGCATCACGGTCAAGCTCGCACTTGTAAAGAACACCTGAGCAAAACCAAGGCCAAAGACATGGGTGCGCATACTTTTTAAGCGTTCAACGGAAAGCTCAAGACCAATAGTGAAAAGTAAGAAGACCACACCAAAGTGTGCAACCAGAGCCGATCCTTCAACGTCATCGATCACAGCAAGCCCGAACGGCCCGATTACGGATCCAATAGCAAGATAAGCGAGGACAGAACTTAGCTTTAGACGGCGAAAAATAGGAACAGCAATCACTGTTGCCAGCAAAAATGCAAGCACATCATTAAGATCAAAGCCATAGTGTGCAGATGCTTCAATCGCTTTTTCTATGCCAAGTTCCACTTAAGCTAACCTTTTATTTTTTCAGAATTAAAACGTATAGAATTATATGAAAAACCCCTTGCAATTGCAATCAAATCTTGAACAAAAAAGAAAATGTCCCTATCTGGATTTTTAATAGAATGAAAAGAAATACCGCCTATGGACATCCATAGGCGGTATTTAAAGACAAAATAAACGCCCAAAAATTTCTAAGCGGGCTTATCTTCCGCAGATCCCGCATCGGAAATTACTGAACTTACGATCTCAACGCGCAACACCGTTCCTTTAAGCTCAACAGCTTTGACAGCTGTTCCTTGTGGGGCATCTGGGCCTGCGACAACCCAAAAGGTATCACCGATACGGATACGACCACGACCGTTAACGATTGCTTGATCAAGCTTATAAGTTTGTCCGATGTACTGAGAGCCGCGCCGATTTAAGTGTGGACGATCTGTTGTAATGGGGCTTTTACGCAAGTATTTAAGCCACAAAAGAACTGTGCCAACACTGAGGGCCGCAAAAACCAGCAGCTCAACTTCCCATGGAATACCTGGAATGATAAGAGCAATCAATCCAACAATTGCAGCGGAAGCACCCAGCCATAAGAATGCCGCACCAGGCAGAAGCAATTCAAAAAACATCATGAAAACAGCAAAAATCCACCAATGCCAGTAACTTAAATTCGATAAAAATTCGATCACGATTGAATGCTCCTTAATTCCTGTGGCTTAAACCTAAGTTTTAGGCTGCAGGCTTATCTTTCATGCCTTTGACCAGCTCGCTAATGCCGCCAATCGACCCCATAATACCAGATGCTTCCAGCGGCATAAAGACCAACTTAGAGTTCTCTGCAGATCCAATTTTCTGCAAAGACTCAACATACTTTAGCGCAACAAAGTAATTAATCGCATTAATATCACCGCGGGCAATCGCCTCTGATACCATATCTGTGGCTTTTGCTTCAGCTTGTGCCGCCCGTTCCCGCGCTTCGGCTCTTCTATATGCTTCTTCTTTTTCAGCTTCTGCGTTCAAAACAACTGACTGCTTATAACCTTCTGCTTTCAAAATCGCTGCTTGTCTTAAGCCTTCTGCGTCCAAGATCACTGCGCGTTTTTCCCGCTCTGCCTTCATTTGCCTTGCCATTGCTTCAACAAGGTCATGGGGCGGGCGGATATCTTTAATCTCAATCCGCGTTACTTTCAGGCCCCAAGGCTCAGTTGCTTCATCCACAACCATCAAAAGCTTTGAGTTAATGTGATCACGCTTTGATAAAACTTCATCAAGATCCATGGATCCCATCACAGTCCGGATATTGGTCATGACTAAATTCAAAACCGCATGCTGCAAGTTATTAACCTCGTAAGAGGCCTTCGCGGCATCTAAGACTTGGAAAAAGACAACGCCATCAACTTTCACCATAGCATTATCACGACTGATAATTTCTTGAGACGGCACATCAAGCACTGTTTCCATCATATTAACCCTGGAGCCAATCGTATCAATTAACGGTGTGATAAAATGCAACCCAGGCGGCAGGATACGCGTGTAACGTCCGAAACGTTCAATTGTGTATTCCCGACCTTGCGGAACGAGGATAACAGCCCTAAAAACAAGAAATACAGCAACACTAACGATTGCCAGCACCAAAACCGCCCCGCCTGATAAACCTATAATCTCTTCCATCATGAATTCCCCTTAATTTTTACTGTATTTGACGAAGCGGTTGCGGATCAACTGGATCCGATTTCGCCTCTAATTGTTCACTCTCTATATGGTCATCCAGCTCCAGCATTTCAATGCGTTCGCCGCGACGCGCCACTTTCTCAGTTGATATTTGAATCTGCCGTATATCCTCAGAAGCTTGGGAAAAATGCTGCCCCAGCTTATTAACGCGTTGATCCAAACGCCCCAGGTCCACCATCAATTTTTGTACCTCTTGCTGAATAAGTCCAGCTTGTTCTCTCATCTTAGCATCTTTTAAAATAGCGCGCACGGTATTCAGTGTTGCCATTAAAGTTGTCGGCGACACAATCCATACTTTCAGCTTATAAGTCGCATCCAGGACATCCAGAAAATTAGTGTGTAATTCCATATAAACAGATTCGCTGGGTAGAAACATCAGCGCTGAATCAGCCGTTTCATTGGGGATAATGTATTTTTCTGAAATGGCAGTCACATGACGCATGACAGCTGCTTTAAATTGCCGGGCTGCAAGGTCTTTTTCTGGCTTTGTTGCGGCGTCAACCAAACGCCGATAATCTTCCAGTGGATACTTTGCATCAACAACGATGCTGCCTGGTGGGTTTGGCAACTTAATCACACAGTCTGCACGTTTGCCATTACCCATTGTTACTTGAAAATCATAGGCCCCTGCTGGTAGCGCTGCTTTAACAAGATCTTCTAATTGCAGCTCCCCAAAGGCGCCGCGGGCTTGCTTATTCGATAGAATCTCCTGCAGACCAACCACATCTTTCGACAGCTCTGAGATGTTTTTTTGAGCGTGGTCAATAACCGCTAAGCGTTCTTTCAAAGCATTTAGATTTTCCTGCGTCTTTAGCGTTGTTTTATCCAAACCACCATTCACATTTTTGATGACATCGCTCAGCTTTTGATCAAGCGATACACCCAGCGCCCGCTCTTGCTGACGCAGCGCTTCAAACATGCGCCCTTGGGTATCATTTTGCAATTCTGACATAGACTTCAACCTGCCCAGTAATTCATCATGCAGCGAGGTAAATTTACTTTCGAATTCCTGACCATGCCCTTTGTCTTTTTTAAAATAAGCAGAAACAAAAAACACAAGCGACCCACTTAAAATAAAAAGAGCGACATGAACAACACCAATACTACCGAATACTTCAGACACAGCTAAAACCCAAAAAAGTTAACGTTTTTTACTTAATTTACTTGACGCATCAAGACCATGCACCTATCTATATCATATTAATTGTAACAACGCTCTAAAACCAGTGATATAAACGATGACCATATTAAAAGTGCGCACTGCGCCGGACCCCATTTTAAGACAAAAGGCTCAAATCTGTGATCCCAAAGATCCTGCTGTCATTCAGCTTGCTAAGGATTTGGCTGAAACCATGTACGCCCGCGACTGTGCTGGCCTTGCCGCCAATCAGGTGGGGTCACTGAAGCGCGTTGTGGTTATGGATCTTGCATACCGCAAGGAACCTGCACAACTTAAGCATATGATTAATCCTGAAATTATTTGGGAATCTGATGAGATTGTCTCAATCGAACAGGGCTGCGAGTCCTTACCGCATATTCGCGTTGAAACCCCGCGCCCAGAACGTATCAAGGTCCGTTATACGGAAATTGATGGCACCGTGCACGAGGAAGAGGCGGATGAGATCTTTGCCCTTTGCGTTCAGCATGAAATCGACCACTTAGACGGCATTTTAATGATTGATTACTTGTCGCCCCTGAAGCGCAGCTTAGCGATGAAAAAGCTAAAAAAACTAAAGCGACTGACTGAAAAAGAAGCACAATTATCATAGAACAATAAGGGGTCTGTTATGCGTATTGGTTTTATGGGGACCCCAGACTTTGCGGTCAGTGCCCTGGATCATTTAATTCAAACGGGCCATAATATTGTTTGTGTTTATACACGGCCGCCAGCCCCTTCTGGTCGCGGTCAAAAACTGAAGAAAAGCCCGGTACACTTGCTGGCTGAACAGCACAATATCGCCGTTTTCACTCCGAAATCTGTACGCTCTGATGAGGCCTTAGAGGCTTTTAAATCGCATAATCTCGATCTTGCTGTGGTTGCAGCTTATGGACTGATTTTACCTGCGGTAATTCTGGATGCTCCGCGTTTGGGCTGCATTAATATTCATGCCTCCCTCCTGCCGCGCTGGCGTGGTGCGGCGCCCATTCATCATGCCATCCTTGCTGGTGACGATGAAACCGGCATTACCACCATGCAAATGGATCCAGGCCTTGATACGGGCCCGATGCTGATGCGGGAGTCTCTACCAATTACATCCACCACGACCAGCGCCACACTGCTGGAAGAAATGGCTGAGCTTGGCGGGCGCCTGATCGTTAAGACCATTGCGAACTTGGACACGATTACGCCAGAGATTCAAGACGATGACCTCGCAACCTATGCGGCAAAGATCACCAAGGAAGACAGCTTAATTGACTGGTCAGAATCGGCTCAAGCCATTGAACGTAAAGTTAGGGCCCTGACCCCATGGCCAGGTGCCAGCTTCGATTTTAACGGCGAGCTGTTTAAAATTCGCCAAGCATCTGTTGTAGAAACCCCCGCGGGCAAACAACCTGGCACGCTTATTGAGGCCCCTATGGTCATTCAATGCGGAAAAGACGCCCTGCAGATTGATATGATTCAACGACAGGGCAAGGCGCCCATGCCGGCGACAGAGCTCCTACGCGGCTTTGACATTCCTGTGGGCACGACCTTCACATCATGACTCAACGTTATAAACTGATTATTGAATACGATGGCACCGACTTTGCGGGCTGGCAAATCCAGAAAGACCAGCCCTCCATTCAAGAATCCATTGAAACTGCCATCAAGCGCTATTGCGGTGAAGACACCCGGGTGATTGGCAGTGGCCGTACCGATTCAGGTGTCCATGCCATGGCTATGTGTGCCCACGTCGATATTGAAAAGTCAGACAGTCCAGAGCGCATTCAAGGCGCCATCAACTTTCATCTCAGACCGCACCGGATTAGCATTTTAAATGTCGAAGCGGTTGATCCAGAATTTCATGCGCGATTTTCGACAACCCGTCGTTATTATGTCTATAAGATACTCAATCGTCCCGCCCCAGCTGCCTTACTCAATAACTACGTCTGGCATGTTCCTCGGGCACTAGATATCGAAAAAATGCAAGCTGGTGCCCGGCACCTGATAGGCAAGCATGACTTCACCAGTTTCAGAGCTTCTCACTGCCAGGCAAAATCACCGATCAAAACTTTGAATGACATCAAAATCAGTCGTCAGAATGATGTCATAGAGGTTGCCGTTTCAGGGCGTTCATTTTTGCACCACCAGGTCCGTAACATTGTCGGAACATTGAAGCTGGTTGGGCTGGGAATTTGGTCCGAAAATGACGTCAAAACATCCCTACAGGCACTCAACCGTGCCGCTGCAGGACCTACAGCCCCCCCACAAGGCCTGTATTTTGTCAGCGCCGACTATGACGAGGAATAAACGCGTATTTTTCACTTATAAAAAACGAAAAACCGATTATGTGAGGCGAATGCGAAGAAAAATACAAAACAGATTCAGTTGGTACACAAGGAACAAACGACGACGTGTACGTCCTGGTACACGAGGTGCATTATACACGAGGCGTGAAGTAACGATGTGTAGACGCTGAATCAATCTGTTTTTAGAAGTCGGAGCAGCGGCCTTTTTGCTCCCAATCCCCAAACCGCGTCGGCTCAGCGCCCTTTGGGCCGCCCGTTTCAACTTCTTTCGCCATTTCATCTTTCATTGTAGACGGGTCTAAATCCCTAAATTCTTCATCTTTTTCAATTTTTTTTTCATGTAATTTTTTCATATCGCTTTTCTCAACCAGCGTTTTAAAGCTCCAATGGGTGCCGCACGGTTATGCTTATAACTTGAGGTTTTTCTACCGCCCTTAACAAGGTCCATACCTGTTAAACGTTCCAGCACCCTAAGAGGTGATTTTTCCTGAGAAACCATGGCTTCTACGGGCAAAAAGAAAGTTTGCTCTAGGCAAAATTGTCCAGCCATTACGGCATGAGGGACTGTGTCTGTCATCACCATCCAAGAAGTACGTGGCGGCAATTTAACAATCATCTGGCCGCAGTCTTTTTGATACTTTTCATCGGCTTTCATCATGTCATGAATTTGCAGCATCACATGATCATATAAACTGACTTTCCTATTTATTTTACCGCGTGTTTTCAAGACTTTACTGTTAGGGAGAATCGGCACAGTTACGTCTGGTAAAAATGTATTTGCAACATCTTCAAACGGCTCACCTAAGCGCCAGTCCCGAGTCATATCACCCGGATGTATGTTAGAGAAAAAACGAATAATTCGCTTGCCATGGGACGGGCGTTTTGAAAATGCATCCACATGTAAGAGCATGTCGCGCTTGTACTTAGAACCGACATGTCCATCAACAGGTAGGGGCGTGTATGTCTGAATAT
>CAYGJW010000029.1:0-13836 GCA_964350415.1 uncultured Alphaproteobacteria bacterium | reverse complement strand
GCTTTACGTACATCTCGACATCCTAACTTCTTAAATGTTAGGTGTCAGCCCCAAACCTTAATTGTTGAATAACGGACATCACAATACATAATGACATATAAGTCGTCAAAGTCATTATTGTTACATAAAATTAAAATTCTTCTTTATAAGGTAAGAAGTTCTTCAGCGGCGGAAGGGTGAATACCAATTGTTCGGTCAAAATCTGCTTTTTTAGCCCCGCATTTCATGGCAACAGCGAAACCTTGAATCATTTCAGGTGCATCCTGCCCAACAATATGACATCCCAGAACTTTGTCCGTTTTTGCGCATACAACAAGCTTCATGAAGGTTTTTTCATCCCGCCCTGCAATTGCCATCTTCATGGATCGAAACTCAGTTTTAAAAACCTCTATCTTGTACCCTTGCTCTTCTGCTGTTTTCTGGGTCAGCCCAACCGTTGCCGCAGGCGGTTGGCAAAAGATTGCGGTTGGGATAAAGTCTCGTTCAACTTGGATCTTCTTGCCCTTAAACATACGCTCAACAAAGGCGCGTCCCTCTGCAATGGCAACCGGCGTTAGTTGCAAGGCGTGGCAACAATCCCCAACGGCATAAACACCTGGAATATTGGTCTGAAGCTGACCATCAACAACAATCATTCCACGGTCATTCACTTCAACACCTAAGCGCTGCAGCCCAAGTCCAGCAATGTTTGGTTTGCGCCCCGTTGCATACATAATTTTATCAAATGACTGACAATACCCTTGGCTGCAATTCAGTTTATACTGATTTTCTTGGCGCTCAATTGAGCTCACAACCGTTCCGCATTGAATGTTAATGCCGCGCTTTCGCATAGCATTTGCAAGTTGACTGCGGATATCGTCATCAAATCCGCGCAGCAGATCATTACCGCGAATGACCATCGTCACATCCACGCCCAGAGCATTAAAAATGCAGGCAAACTCACTGGCAATATACCCCCCGCCAACAATAGCGATAGACTTAGGCAATGCTGCCATATGAAAGGCTTCGTCGGAGCTCATGACATGCTCAATACCCTGAACATCCGGCATAAAAGGATGCGCGCCGGTTGCAATCAAAATATATTTTGCCCGAAGCCGCTTACCGTCCACTTCCACAATTTCAGATCCTGCAATCTGTGCATGACCTTTGTAATAATCAACGCCCGTATCAGCGACAAGCTTTTCATAAACTTGGTTCAAGCGACGCACATCATCAAATACGTTTTTCTGTAAGGTTTTCCAGCTAAATTTTGGACGCCCAACAGACCATCCATATCCCTTTGCATCGTTGAAAGAATCAGCGAATTCGCCGGCATAAACATAGTGCTTCTTTGGAACACAGCCACGGTTAACACACGTGCCGCCAATATCTCGGGCTTCACATAAAGCAACCTTAACACCATAACTTGCAGCGCGTCTTGCAGCAGCCACACCACCAGATCCAGCACCAATAACCACAAGATCATAAGTTAAATCAACCATTAACCTAAGCCCCCCATCTTCAGATATTTAAGTTCAACATATTCATTCAGGCCATACTTTGAGCCCTCACGGCCAATGCCTGATTGCTTCATGCCGCCGAACGGTGTCATCTCAGAAGAAAAATTAGGTGTGTTCACAGCAACCACACCAAAGTCTAGTGCCTCAATCATACGCATAACTCTGGTAACATCTTTGCTGTAAAAATATGCCGCCAAGCCATAAGACGTTGCATTGGCAAGTTCAATAACTTCAGCCTCAGAAGAAAAAGTCATGACCGGGGCAATCGGCCCGAAAATTTCCTGCTGCATCACCTGCATATTCAGCTTGATATCGGATAAAACCGTTGGTTCATAAAAGCGCCCGCCTGCTTTAGACGGCTTTCCGCCCAATAAAACGCACGCGCCTTTGCCTGCAGCATCTTTAACCAGCACTTGCTGCCTTTCAAAACCCGCTTTTGTCGTCATTGGTCCAATGCATTCTTCATTATGAAGATCTACTTGAGGTGCTGGACGATAGGCACGCATTGCCTTGACGAATTTTTCTAAAAACTCATCCACCACCAATTCATGGACAAAAAATCGGTTTGCAGCAACGCAAGATTGCCCTGCATTTTCAAGCTTAGCCTCCACAGCACCCTGCACGGCCTTATCAATATCAGCATCTTCAAAAACAATGAACGGGGCACAGCCTCCAAGCTCCAAGGAAAGCTTTTTTATTCCAGCGCTACACAAGGTCATTATTTGTTTTCCCACCTCTGTTGAGCCCGTGAATGAGACCTTACGCACATCTGGGTGTTCAACCAATACTGGACCCATTATTTCAGGCTTTGAAGTGGTTAAAACATTAAGAACACCTGGTGGGAAACCTGCCTGATCCGCCAGATAAATCAGCGCAAGCGAAGAAAGAGGCGTCGCTTCCGCGGGTTTTAAAACAACCGTACATCCTGCAGCCAAGGCCGGGGCGCACTTTGCTAAAACCATAGCAACAGGAAAATTCCAAGGCGTAATGGCTGCAACGACGCCAATCGGTTCCTTAAGAACAAAAGTTCGGCTATCTACAGAGCTTGAAGGGATCAGCTCACCATCCATACGCTGAACTTCAGCTGCAAACCACCGGATAAAAGGAATCGCAAAATCAATCTCCCCCAATGCCTCATGCATGGGTTTACCTTGTTCTGCATTTACAATAAGTGCCAAATCTTCTTTATGCGTATCAATAAGATCCGCCCACCGCAACAGCAACTTACTACGTTCAACTGCAGGCAGATTGGACCATGACTTAAAAGCACTACTCGCAGATGCGACAGCACGATCAACATCCTCTATTGTGCATTCTGACACCTCAGCAATCAGCGTCTGGTCAATTGCATTAAAGACTGTAAAGGTCTCTGCTTTTTCTTGCCATGCCCCTGCCCAATAAGCATGTGTCTGAAGCAGTGTCGGCTTCTGGAGTTTCATTACCATCAGGCAACCCCCATGCTAACGTGCTTAATCTCAAGGAATGCATCTAAACCATGTTTAGATCCTTCCCGACCAATGCCCGATTGTTTTATACCGCCAAATGGGGCCGAAGCTTCTGAAATTCTACTTTCATTAATTCCGACCATGCCGCATTCCAGTGCTTCTGCAACACGCCAAATGCGCGCAAAATCACGGCTATAAAAATAAGCCGCCAAACCATAAGGCGTCGCATTCGCTTGTGCAATAACATCTGCCTCCGTTTCAAAAGACTGAATGCCTATAACAGGACCAAAGGTTTCCTCCTGCGTCATCAACATTGTATCCGTCACTTTGGTGATAACGGTTGGTTCAAAAAAAGTACCGCCTAAGGCATGCTGTTTACCGCCCATCAGAACCGTGGCTCCTTTTACAACAGCATCGGCAATATGAACCTCTACCTTTTCAAAACCAGCCTGATCAATAAGTGGCCCCTGGGTCATGCCTTCTTTAAGACCATCACCAACCGTAAGATTTTTTACTTTCTCTGTCAGCTTTTCTACAAACGCATCATGAACAGCGGTATGAACATAAAACCGGTTCGCGCTAATGCAGGTTTGCCCGCTATTGCGAAATTTGCAGGCCATAGCCCCTTCGGCAGCTAAATCTAAATCCGCATCTTCAAACACAATAAAAGGCGCATTACCGCCCAGCTCCAACGAAACACGCTTGAGCGTCTGAGCAGCTCCCTTCATAATGGTTTTCCCAACCTGGGTAGAGCCTGTGAATGTGATCTTATTCACCAACTCATGCCCCACAAGTTTTGCACCAATGATCCCAGGATTATTCGATGTAATCACATTGATAACGCCTTTTGGAAAACCAGCTTTTTGTGCAAGCAATGCCAATGCTAGCGCTGAAAACGGTGTTTGTTCGGCAGGTTTCAGAACAACCGTGCATCCTGCAGCCAAGGCAGGTGCACATTTTCGGGTAATCATTGCAGAAGGAAAATTCCAAGGGGTAATGGCAGCAACCACCCCAACAGGCTGCTTTAGAACAAAGGATCGTCGGGAACTAGAAGGAGACGGAATCACATCACCGTAAGCCCGCAAAGCCTCATCTGCAAACCAATAAACAAAAGAGCTCGCATACGCGATTTCAGCCAAGGCCTCCGCCAACGGTTTACCTTGCTCCCTAACAATGATTGTTGCCAGGTCTTGCTTATTTTCAAGAATCAGATCGCCCCATTTTCGTAAAAACCGAGCACGTTTAGGGGCTGCGAGATTTCGCCAAAGGGGTTGCGCCACATGCGCTGATTTTACGGCTTGATTAAGCAGAGTCTCATCGCAATTAACGACTTCCCCAATCGTAGCTTGGGTTGTAGGATCTTTAACAGAAAAAGTTTCCTGAGCTCTATGCCAGCGACCGTCAACAAAGCAAAGCTTACGAAAAAGAGCAGGATCCTTTAATTGCACGCATTGCCTCCATCAATCAGTCACGTTAATCGTCGCTAAAAAGCGATCGATTACTCAACTGTAACAGATTTTGCAAGATTGCGCGGCTGATCTACGTCTAAACCCTTTTTATTTGCAACATGGAAGGAAAGTAACTGCAGCGGAACACTATACAAAATAGGATTCAGGAAAGGATCTGCATCCGGCATAATAATCTTTTTTGTTACCTCAGGAATACGTTTAGCCCCTGCTGCGTCCGTAATCATAATGACTGGGCCACCGCGTGCCATGATCTCTTGCACATTGGAAACCGTTTTTTCAAGCAGCACATCTGATGGTGCAATAACAACCGTTGGCATCGATTCATCAATCAAAGCGATTGGACCGTGCTTAAGTTCACCAGCAGCATATGCCTCTGCGTGAATGTAAGAGAGTTCCTTAAGTTTCAGCGCACCTTCAAGGGCCAAAGGATACGACGTCCCTCTTCCCACAAAAAGCGTACTCTTTGCTTCAGTTAAACAATCTGCAACTTTCTGAATCTCAGGATCAAGCTTTAGCGCTTCCTTAAGCATCGAAGGAAGCCGAATAAGCGTTTCAAGCACTTGCTTTTCTGCTGCTGCATCTAGGAACCCTTTTTCTCGAGCAAAAGCAACGGCAAGGGCAGAGAATACAGCAAGCTGACAGGTAAAAGCTTTTGTTGAGGCAACACCAATCTCAACACCTGCAAGGATCGGCAGAACGACATCTGATTCCCGAGCAATTGAGCTTTCAGACTGATTAACCATCGCCACAATATGCTGATGGCAGTTCTTTGCATGACGCAATGCCGCCAATGTGTCCGCTGTTTCGCCCGATTGCGAAATAAACAGCGCCAAACCACCTGGCTCTAAAACCGGGGCTCTGTAGCGAAACTCAGAAGCAATATCAACTTCCACAGGCACGCGAGCCATCGCTTCCAGCCAATATTTTGCAATCATCGCTGCATTATAAGACGTTCCGCACGCAATCAGTGTTACCCGATTAATCTTTGAAAGATTAAATGGCATTTCTGGCAAACGAACTTTCATTTCATTCAAGTCAACATACCGATGAATTGCAGCACCCACAACTTCAGGCTGCTCATAGGTTTCCTTAAGCATGAAATGGGAGAATTCACCTTTCGATATTAAAGATGCAGAAAGATCCGTTTCCTTAATGGGCCGTGTCACTTCTTGACCTGATTGATCAAAAATTTGTGCGCCTTCAGTTGTGATTGAAGCCCAGTCACCTTCTTCAAGGTAGCAAACTTTGCGTGTATAAGGTGCAAGCGCAACAGCATCTGATCCCGCAAACATTTCGCCGTCGCCATACCCAATCGCCAAAGGACTTCCTTGGCGTGCACAAAGCATATAATTCTCACGACCAGAAACAAGAATGGCTAAGGCATAAGCCCCTTCCAAGCGCTTCAGTGTCTTTTTAAGTGCTTCATCGGGCTCTAAACCTTGTTTCACATATTCGCTCATTAAATGCGCAATAACTTCTGTATCTGTCTCGGTTTCAAAGACATGACCAAGATCTTTAAGCTCTATACGTAGTTCTTGGTAATTTTCAATAATGCCATTATGAACAACAGCGATCGTGTCGTTGGCATGCGGGTGGGCATTCACAACATTTGGCACACCGTGCGTCGCCCAACGGGTATGTGCAATACCAACCGTACCGGCGACAGGATCTTTAGCAAGTAGCTCTTCAAGCATCGAGATCTTTCCCTTTGCACGGCGGCGCTCAATGTTACCGTCAACCAACGTTGAGACTCCAGCAGAATCATATCCGCGGTATTCCAAACGCTTGAGACCTTCAACCAACTTTGGAACAACATTCTCTTTGCCAACCATGGCAACAATTCCGCACATATGCCTTACTCCACTACTTTACTTAACTTATTTGTTCTTACAATTGCGCCGACGAAAACGCTCAGCAGCTTTTGTTATTATCTTTTGCTGACTGCGTTCAAGGGCAATCGCATTATCTTCAACGTCTTTTGTGATTACACTTCCCGCTGCAACCATCGCCCCATTTCCCAGACTTACAGGCGCAACCAGTGATGTATTCGAACCAATAAAGACACCCTCACCAATCGATGTCTTGTGCTTGTTAAAACCGTCATAATTACAGGTAATCGTTCCAGCACCGACATTTGTGTCGCGGGCAATTTCTGCGTCACCAATGTAACTTAAATGACTCACTTTTACATTCTCAGCAAGCTTTGATTTTTTTATCTCAACAAAATTACCAATTTTTGATTTTTGCCCAATTTCGGCCCCAGGCCTTAAGCGTGCAAAGGGCCCGACTGTTGCACCGCACTCAATGCGTGTTCCTTCAAGATGACTAAATGCCCGAATCGTAACGTCATCAGCAACGGTCACATTTGGTCCAAAATAAACATTGGGCTCAACAACAACATCCCGCCCCAACTTTGTATCAAAGCTAAAATAAACTGTATCTGGATCCAGCAGCGTAACACCGCCAGCCATTGCATTGTACCGCAATTGTTTCTGGGCAATCGCCTCAGCACCAGCCAAATCAATGCGCGAATTAACGCCCAGCAAGTCTTGCTCATCCGCTTCAACATAAGCACATGTTAGGCCCTTGGCATTTGCAAGCTCAACACAGTCAGTCAGATAATACTCACCCTTTTGCGCGCTTGGCTTAATTTGCGAGATAATCTCGCGTAGCACCGCCGCATCAAAAAGCATCACCCCTGAGTTACAAAGGTTAATGGCACGCTGCGCTTCAGTTGCTTCAACGTATTCAACAATTTCAGTGACATGCCCTGAATCATTTGTTACTAAGCGTCCGTACTGTGCAGGGTCAGTAGGCCTAAAACCCAGAACAACGACAGCTGAATCGCCTCGTTTTTCCAGCATTTCTTGTAATGTTTCTGTTTTTAAAAACGGTGTGTCGCCAAAAACAACCAGAATACTTCCAGAAAAGTCACCAAGTTCAGCAAGTGCAGGCTTCACTGCATCTGCCGTACCAAGCTGTTCTTTTTGCACAACAACGCTGCAGTCCGGTAACGCCTTATGCACTTGGTCCATCGAATTATTGACAACAACAATTTTATGGGAAGGATTAAGAGGCTCAACAGAACGGATAACCCAGTTAACCATTGGGGACCCAGCGATTGAGTGCAATACTTTTGACAAGGACGATTTCATACGCGTCCCTTTACCGGCGGCAAGTATTACTGCAGCTAAATCCATTGACCTTCACCCTCTTAGTTCAAATATTTTCAAAAGATGATCCCTTATAGCAAAAAAGCCAGCAACACACAACTAATTAAGTGTAAGAGAAATAATATTCCAGCCCAAATTCGTCCTACTCTTCAATCAAAGTGAAGTATTCTTCTTCCAGCTTATCAAGCGCATCAGCCCTTTGTTTTCTAAGCTCAGATAGTTCTGTTGCTTCTTTCAGGTCATTCCAAATGGCCCCATCACCCCCCAGGCGATCGTCCATTTTTTTGATCTCTTCGCGAACAGCTGCCATTTCTTTTTCAACAGTTTGCGCCGTTCGCTCTTGTTTTTTCGATGATTTCTTTTTTGACTTCGATGTTTTCTCTCGTTTTTTGGATGGGGTACTATCACCTTTTAAGACGAACTTTTCGTAATCAGAGGTATCTCCTTCAAAGAGAGTCACAACACCATCTTTCACTAGCCACAGCTGATCTGCAGTCAACTCAACAAAGTTCCGATCATGACTAATTAAAATAACAGCACCTTCAAAAGACGCAACCGACTCAACCAATGCCTCACACGTTTGCATATCCAGATGGTTTGTTGGCTCATCTAAAATCAATAGATGCGGGCGCTCTGCCGCCATCAGCGCAAAAGTCAGCTTTGCTTTTTCGCCACCCGAAAGCCCTGCAACCAGCTGATCAGCTTTATTTTGAATAATACCGAATGTCCCTAGCCTTGACCGCCACACTTGCGCTGATTCTTTTGGCAACGCATCGGCCATGTGATCAAGCGCTGTCCGCTCACCATCCAGGTCTTCAATTTGATGCTGAGCAAAAAAGCCAACCCGCAAACCGTTAGAGCGATGATCTTCACCTTTTTGCAAACCCATCCTACCCGCAATCAATTTGGCCAGCGTTGACTTACCATTTCCGTTCGCCCCCAACAAAGCGATCCGGTCATCCCCTGTGATTGAAAAATTAAGATCGGAAAGGATGGGTTTTCCTTCTTCATACCCAACCACCCCAGAGTCTACCCGTACCAATGGTGAGGCAATTTCTTTTGGTTGCGGAAAAATAAACTGAACCCGATCATCATCCTGCAAAATGGAGGCATTTTCCATACGTTCTTGCAGCTTCTCAATCGCCTTCACCCGCCTCTGCGCTTGCCTTGCCTTAGACGCTTTCGCACCAAACCTGCTCACAAAAGACTGCATATGTTTAATACGCACATCGGCTTTGGCTTGAAACGCCGCAGATTGCGCAATTTTTTGCGCCCTTTCCCGTTCGAAATCATCAAAGGATCCGCTGTAAAGGTGCAGTTTTTTCCCCTCTAGATGCAGGATCTTATTTACCGCCCCATTCAAAAAGTGACGATCATGACTGATCACCAAGAATGATTTTGAATAGCGCTGCAGATAATTTTCCAACCAAATCGTTGCTTCGAAATCAAGGTGATTGGTTGGCTCATCTAGCAACAATAATTCTGGCTCTAAGAACAGTACAGCGGCCAAAGACACACGCATGCGCCAACCACCTGAAAATTCGCCTAACGGCCTCTCCTGGCCTTCTGCGCTGAATCCTAGACCCTTTAAGATTTGTGCGGCCCGTGCAGGTGCAGCATAAGCATCAATCGCCTCCAGGCGGTCGTAGACCTCAACCATGCGATCTGTGTCTAAGCCTTCTTGCTCAAGCTCCTTCAATAAAGACGCCCGCTCAACGTCTGCTTCCAGCACCACTTCCAACGGGGTCTTTGTGCTTGCAGGTGCCTCTTGGGACACAACGCCAATGCGCACATCTTTCTGGGCACGGATCTCGCCCGCGTCCGGCTGATACACCCCAGTAATTAACTTCAATAACGAGGTCTTCCCCGCACCATTACGGCCAACCAGGCCAATACGAGAGCGCGCAGCAATCCGAGCCGAGGCTTCTGATAAAAGAACTTTGCCGCCCAACCGCAGCGTAAGATTTTCAAAGGTAAACATACCAACACCAAAATTTTAAAGAATGATAGAATTACGAACAAAACAAGGGACAAAAGAAACGGCTACCCGTTCCCCTCAGCATAATAACAAAAAAGCAGTAGCAACACTCTGCAACATATAAAAGGTGCACTTTTCATATTTTATCAAACTTATTTAGATGTAAACTTAAGTCAACTTTAACACCTAATAGGTTCTTGCACAAGGCGCAGCATTTCCCTATAGGTACAAAATATAATAAGCTGGTCAAGCCACATCAATTTAAAATGGGCTGGAAAACATTTTATGAAATCACTTTTAAAAGTACTTATAGCAATTTGTTTTATATGTATTTTAATATCTAATTCTCATGCTGATAATGAGCTATTTAACAAGCTTCGATCCTATGACGGGCAGCCGCCCATAAACAAAATCATGCTTTATGCCACCCTACCTATTTTTCAAGGAAAACCTTTCAATTCATCGGATTCTCTAAGCACTCTAGACGCACCCCCAGCGACAATTGAAGAGGTAACAAGCGCTCTATGGGCAGACAGCTTTTCCTATTCTTTTGAAGCTTTCAGCGCGCTTAGTTTTGTTGAAACTATCCTGGCCTTGGCTTTTTCTGGCGACGTTGGACTTACAGACGGTGACCTCTTGGAGTTTAGGACACGCTTTGAAAAGATTTTGAAAATTTTGCGTTACGGCAAAGAAAACCCACCTAATTACCTTTTACAAAATCACTTTATTTCAATAGCTTGGGTACCCAGCAATCAATGGTTACTTGAAGATATAACCCAGACGATTGTTAGAAAGCCATTTACAAACCTTCATGGAATGAATTTCCGCGACTGGCTGACGTCGCATTCGATGTTGCAGCCCTTCTTAGACACACTTATAAGCCATAAAACTGAAAGCCTTAATCTTGCGACCCTCACATCTTTTGATCAATTTTTCAGTCAGCAAAAAAAAGAATTTTACACCCAATTAAAACAATGCATCCATCAAGAATTCAATATTAAACCTAGGATTCCTAAAATAATAAAATCTGAACTTACCTATATCCCAATTGATAGGGCATTGACTGGCGTTGCAACACTCATCACAAAACTTCCTAAAGCTTGCCTGCTTATCCCTGTGACCCAAGACTCTGAGTCCCAACTGCAAAAATACGGCACGAATATCGGCACAAGAGACATCAGCATCCTCACCCGCAGCAGCCATGCGTGTTATGCAACATCGATCTGTAAGGACCTCTTTAATGGGGTTGTCACAACCTGCACCTTAAAAGAATACCTTAGTGCCGTTTACAAAACCTACCCCGATATCATCGGCATCCACCTGCAGGGCTTTCGCTAAGCGACTTCTAGGCCGTGGACGTCGGCAATGGCGGCATAGAACGAGGTTTTAATGCGGTAGGTTTTGGGAAGTGCCAGTTCAACCGTGTGCTGGTCAGTATCGACAATGGTTTTCACCTTAACGGATCCAGGGCCAGCTTCTTCCAGCAAATCTTTAAGCTCAGTTACGCTTTCCAGGTTGGTCACACGCAAGGACAGATCACGGCCCATGCGTCCAGGTTCCTGCACGTCATCCAGTAATTGGACCTTGTGCACAGCCATGCGCACTTGTCCGTCGTCGATCTTCACTTCAATGTCCATCAGCAGCGGCTTGGTGCCATCCAGCCACTCACGCCCCGTGGTTAGGGCTTCTGCGAACCAAATTACCTCATAAGTCCCCAAGACGTCACTCAGCTGCACAAAAGCATAAGCATTTCCTTTGGCAGATTTACGCACCCGATAACCCAGCACCACCCCTGCAGCCCGGTAACGCCCGGCTTGTGCTTGCAGTGCTGTGCTTGGCCTGACGCCAAGTTTTTCCAAGGTTTCTTCGTAGGCATTCAAAGGATGCGAGGTCAGATAAAAACCAATCGCATCGCATTCACGCGTTAGTTTCTCGCTGAGTTTCCAAGGCTTGGTGACATTCAGCTGCATGGCCTCGTGGGTGTCAGAGTCGCTGGGACCGCCGAATAGGTTTACCTGATTGCTGGCTTTTTCCTGGGCATGGGCGCCGGCTTGGCGCACGAGTATTTCAACGGATGCAAATAGCTCCGCCCGGTTTTCATGTAATGTGTCAAAGGCCCCAGCGCAAATCAGTGATTCCAGCAAACGCTTGTTCACGACTTTACTATCCAGCCTAGAGACAAAATCATCCAGGCTTTTGAACTTGCCATTTGCTTGACGTTCATCCGCCAATAGCTCTGCCGCCTGCTGACCAACCCCATTAAGGGCCGCAAAGGAATAACGAACAGCTTTCTTGCCTTCCGGCGTTACTTCCACATGGAATTCAGGTCCACTTTCTTGGATACATGGCGGCAGCAGCTGAATGCCCATGCGTTCAAGCTCTGACTTAAAGATCCCCAGCTTGTCCGTGTTCCCCATATCATATGTCATGGAGGCAGCTAAAAACTCAACCGGATACCGCGCCTTCAAATACGCCGTTTGGTATAGGACCATGGCATAGGCCGCCGCGTGGGATTTATTGAAACCGTAGCCTGCGAACTTCGCCATTTGCTCAAAGATATTCTCAGCAGTTTCCCGCTCAATCCCCAAGTCTTGAGCCCGGTCTACAAACAATTTACCTTGCGCATCCATCTCGGCTTGAATCTTCTTACCCATGGCCCGGCGCAGGAGATCTGCTTCACTCAAGCTGTAACCTGCCAGTTTCTGGGCTACCTGCATCACTTGTTCTTGGTAGATCATAATACCGTAAGTTTCAGTCAGGATCGTCTCTAGCAATGGATGCAGGCAGTCGATTTCCTCTTCACCATGTTTACAAGCTAGGTACTTTGGAATGTTTTCCATGGGACCTGGGCGGAACAACGCCACCAATGCGATCAGTTCTTCAAAACGGTGCGGTTGCATTTTACGCATGACGTCGCGCATTCCGGCACTCTCCACCTGGAACACACCCACGGATTCGCAGCGGCATAACATTTCAAAGGTTTCTTTGTGATCCAGAGGAATCGTTGCTAAATCAATGTTCTCACCACCACCTTGCGTAATATACTGAACAGCCTTTTGCATCACGGTCAGGGTTTTCAAACCCAAGAAATCAAATTTTACCAGCCCGGCTTGTTCCACATATTTCATATTAAATTGCGTGACCAAAAGGTCTGAGCGCGGATCATAATACAGCGGAATCAATTCATTAAGCGGACGATCCCCAATCACCACACCGGCAGCGTGGGTTGATGCGTGGCGGTACAAACCTTCAAGCTGCTTACCCATAGACAGCAAACGGTCAACCATCTCGTCTTCCCGGCCCATTTGCCGCAGCTGCGGTTCACTGATGATGGCCTCAGCCAATGTGACCGGTGCTGCAGGGTTATTCGGAACCAGCTTGCATAAACGATCAACCTGACCATAAGGCATACTAAGGGCACGCCCCACATCGCGCAACACAGCGCGGGCCTGCAGTTTACCGAAAGTGATAATCTGGGCGACACGCTCTTTCCCGTACTTATTCCGTACATAGTCGATCACCTCATCGCGGCGATCCTGGCAAAAGTCGATATCAAAATCCGGCATCGATACCCGGTCCGGGTTTAGGAAACGCTCAAACAGCAGTCCGAAATAAATTGGATCCAGGCCTGTAATCGTCAAAGCCCATGCAACCAAGGAACCTGCACCGGAACCACGCCCTGGACCAACTGGAATGTCTTGGCTGTTTGCGTATTTGATAAAGTCAGCAACGATCAAAAAGTAACCGCTGAATCCCATGTTAGAGATCACACTGACCTCAAACTCAAGCCGCTCCCAGTAAGGTTTTTCAGCCTCTAGTCGCTCAGGGGTTCCCGGTTTTGGCAGCCAATTCAGCTGACTTAGGCGACTTTTCAGCCCCTCTTCAGCTTGACGCTTTAGCTCTGAAATTTCGTCCAAGCCGCTTGGGGCCGTAAAAGGCGGCAAAATCGGATTCACCATCTTCGGCATAAACGAGCAACGCTTGGCAATCTGCACTGTATTTTGGATTGCTTCAGGAATATCCTCAAACAACTGCACCATTTCTGCAGCGGTTTTAAAACGATATTCTGGCGTTAGCACCCGACGATTTGAATCTTCCATTGTAACGCCATCAGCCACACATAATAAGGCAGCGTGGGCATCAAACATGCTTTCGTCCAAGAACAAACACTCATTGGTTGCAACCAAAGGAATCTCATGCTTGTAAGCCAGATCAATCAGGGCCGCTTCAATACGATCTTCTTGGGGCCGACCATGGCGCATAAGCTCAATA
>CAYGJW010000028.1:0-13915 GCA_964350415.1 uncultured Alphaproteobacteria bacterium | reverse complement strand
TCTGTAATTTTCTAGAAAAACGAAAAGAACAAAACTAATCCGCTATATAATAATTTCTAAGTATGTTCACATAAAAAAAGGGGCGACCTAAGCCACCCCTTTCATTTTTTGTAGAGCGTAAACTCTACATCATTGGCGTTTCTTCGCTCGAGTCAAATACTTGAACCGGACCAGAATCTTTACCCTTAGCATCAACATCACGGTCAACAAACTCAATGTAAGCCGTTGGTGCACAGTCACCATAACGGTAACCAGACTTGATAATGCGTGTGTATCCACCAGGACGCTCTGCATAGCGTGGTCCAAGCGTATCCATTAGCTTTGTAACCATATCTTTGTCATACAACTTTGAAAGCAACTGACGTCTTGCATGCAGCGTGTTTTGACGCGCAATAGTAATCAGCTTCTCAACATAAGGACGCAAATCCTTTGCTTTTGGAAGAGTCGTTTGAATTTGCTCATGCTTGATTAAAGCTTGCGCTAAATTTGCAAACAATGCTCTGCGATGTGCAGACGTACGATTTAATTTTCTACCACCAAGACGATGTCTCATTTCTTCAATTCCCTGTGCGCTAAGCTCTTAATATATCAGCTATATTTGTCTTCAAGAGTTTTTGCTAACTCTTCAATATTTTCCGGAGGCCACTCTTCAACTTTAATGCCGAGGTGTAGACCCATTTCTTCAAGAACCTGCTTAATTTCATTCAAAGACTTACGTCCGAAATTCGGAGTCTTAAGCATTTCATTCTCAGTTTTCTGAACAAGATCACCAATGTAAATGATGTTATCATTTTTAAGGCAATTTGCAGAACGAACTGAAAGTTCAAGTTCTTCAACCTTACGAAGCAGATTCCGGTTAAACGGAAGTTCTGATTCTTTTTCTTCTTCGATTTGCTCTTCTGGTTCATCAAAATTAACAAACAGAGAGAACTGGTCTTGTAAGATACGCGCAGCAAGTGCAATTGCATCTTCTGGCGTTACGGAACCATCTGTCTCAACAGTCATCATCAATTTATCATAATCAGTGACTTGACCAACCCGAGTATTCGTAACCTTATAGGATACTTTACGTACAGGGCTGTAAATCGCATCAATATTGATCACACCGATCGGAGTCTCACCATCTGCTTGTACATTTTGTGCAGGAACATAACCTTTGCCGATACCTACAGTCAGCTCCATATCAATTTTAGCACCTTTATCCAATGTACAAATATGCAAATCAGGATTCATGACTTCAATACCGGCAACGCCTTCAAGCATTGAAGCTGTTACAGTACAAGGTCCTTTTGCTTTCAAGGTCATCTTTTTTGCCGTTGCAGACTCTACACGCAAGGCCATCGTTTTGATATTAAGGATGATTTCACTAACATCTTCCTTAACGCCTTGTAGCGATGTAAATTCATGAACTGCACCATCAATTTTAATGGCAGAGATGGCTCCTCCTTGCAAAGAAGAAAGTAAAACACGACGAAGGGCGTGTCCTAATGTCAAACCAAAACCACTCTCAAGCGGGTCAGCAACAATCGTTGCAACATTTTGATTCGTTTCTTTTTTCTTTACTTGAAGACCTGTTGGCTTAATGAGCGATTGCCAGTTTTTTTGAATCACGACTCAAACCTCTTAATTCTGTGTATAGATAAATGATGTCAAAATACTAACAACGACGACGTTTACGAGCACGACAACCATTATGAGGAATTGGTGTTACATCTCTGACAACAGAAATGTTAAAACCAACTGTTTGCAAAGAGCGCAAAGCCGCTTCACGTCCAGCACCTGGTCCAGAGACTTGGATATCCAAATTACGAACACCATGCTCTTTAGCATTTTTACCAGCTTCTTCAGCTGCCATCTGCGCTGCAAAAGGCGTTGACTTACGTGAGTTCTTAAAACCCTTAGCACCTGCAGAAGACCACGAAATAACGTTACCTTGCACATCTGCAATCGTGACAATTGTGTTATTGAAAGTGGCACTTACATGCGCAATTCCGTAAGTAATATTCTTTTTTTCCTTGCGCTTAGTACGAGCGCCTTTGGCCTTAACCATAGTTAATCTCTACCTTCTTAAGCTGATTTCTTACCCGCAATAGCCTTACGTGGGCCTTTGCGAGTTCTTGCATTTGTACTTGTTCTCTGACCTCGAACAGGTAACCCTTTACGGTGACGTAATCCGCGATAACAACCTAAATCCATAAGTCGTTTCATTGACATTGAAACTTGTCGGCGTAAATCACCTTCAACTTTATAATTCTTGTCAATCTCTTCACGAATTTTTACAACTTGATCATCCGTAAGCTCATGCACACGTTTAGTCGTGTCAATTCCTGTAGCTGAGCAAATATCTGCCGCATGTTTTGGACCAATACCGAAAATATATCTCAGTGACACAACAACCCGTTTATTCGTTGGGATGTTAACTCCTGCAATACGCGCCACTCTACTTCTCCTTACTCAAATATCACGAACCTCTTAGGGTCGGGCTATTATAGGTTTTTTTCAAACAAAGTCAACGACTGCTTACAGCAACGTCAATCTTTCACTTTTCAATAGACTTGATGACCCTATTGAAGACCTCTTCAACAGAACCAACAGCATCAATACTCGCGCACACTCCAAGCCGCGAATAGTAACTTAAAAGAGGCTGAGCCTGCCCTTCATAAACCGCTATACGTCCCTTAACAGTATCTAAGGTATCATCTTCACGTTTCATAAAGTCTGAGCTACCACATCGATCACACACATCCGCAACTTTCGTCGGATTCATTGTAGGATGATAAGCAGCACCACATTTTTTACAAGAAAAACGGCCTGTAATTCTCTCAATTAAAAGCTCTGTAGGAACTTTAAATTCGAAAACATAATCTAGTTCTTCACTATGCCCTTTTAAAAAGCGCTCTAAATCATGTGCCTGTTCAAGAGTCCTTGGGAAGCCATCCAGAATAAATCCAGACTGGCAGTCACTTTGAGAAATTCTGTCTCTGACAATAGCGACAATGTCACTATCTGGTATCAGCTGACCTGCATCCATCAAAGATTTCGCCTTAAGTCCCGTTTCCGTGCCTTCCTCAATTGCTTTTCTTAATATGTCACCCGTAGAAAGATGAGGATTTCTAAAACGCTGAGCAAATTTTATCGCTTGCGTCCCCTTTCCTGATCCGGGAGGTCCAAAAAAAACAACTTTCATCGCTTTCTACGCCCTTTTATCTTTGTCTTTCTCATCAAACTTTCATACTGATGAGCAATAAGATGCGAGTGAACTTGAGTGACCGTATCCATTCCAACAGACACAACAATCAACACGCTGGTACCACCCAATGCAAAAGGAATTGAATAACGGAACGTCATAATCTCAGGCAACAAGCATACTGCAGCAAGATAAAGACCACCAAGGACCGTCAAGCGTGTAAGAATAAAATCAAAATAATCTGCCGTATTTTTACCAGGCCTGATACCAGGAACAAACCCACCATTCTTTTTCAGATTATCTGCTGTTTCCTGTGGATTGAAAACAATCGCTGTGTAGAAAAACGCAAAGAAGATAATTAGAAAGGCATATAAGGCCATAAACACCGGGTGCCCATGGGATAGATAGGAGGACATGATATTGAGCCAGGCTGGTGCATCTGCACCGCCACTGAACCCAGTAATCGTCACAGGTAAACTAAGCAAGGCCCCTGCAAAGATCGGAGGAATAACGCCTGAGCTATTAAGCTTTAATGGCATATGTGCTGTTTGAGCCTGCGTAACCTTATTCGGACCAATCTGCCTTTTAGGATACTGTACAGGAACACGTCTTTGTGCACGCTCAAAATAAACAACAACAGCCACAACAGCCAGAATTAACAGCAAAACAAGCAAGATAATGAATGGGGAAAGCGCGCCCGTACGACCCAACTCAAATAAGGCAACAAATGAACTCGGGAGACTTGCAACGATACCCGCAAAAATGATCAACGAAATACCATTACCAACACCGCGCGAGGTAATTTGCTCACCCAGCCACATCAAGAAAACTGTTCCACTAACCATACTCACAATCGCTGTGATCCGGAAGAATAAACCTGGATCAAGGACAACAGAAGCAGATGAACCACTTCCCATGCCTTCTAAGCCAACGGCAATTGCATAAGCTTGGACAAAGGCAATAAGCACCGTACCGTAACGCGTATACTGATTGAGCTTCTTGCGGCCTGATTCGCCCTCTTTCTTAATCGCTTCTAAGCGAGGAGAAACAGAGCTTAACAACTGAATGATAATCGATGCTGTAATATATGGAAAAATACTAAGGGCAAAAATTGTCATCCGCTGTAATGCACCACCAGAGAAAACATCAAACATGCCAAATATTCCGCCTTTTTGCTGCTGGAATATATTTGCAAGGGCATCAGGATCAATACCTGGCAAAGGAATATAAGTTCCTAAGCGGTATACAATTAACGCACATAAAGTAAACCAAATTCTTTTTTTGAGTTCTTTAGCTTTACCGAATGAGCTGAAACTCATACTTGCTGCGAGTTGTTCTGCTGCTGATGCCATTGTATTCTCTCTGATCGTTAAGAATTATGCCCTGATAAGAAACTATACGATTTCGACAGTCCCTTTTGCTTCCTCAATAGCATTCTTAGCTGAAGCTGAAGCTTTTGCAACTTTTAACGTCACTGCGTGAGAAAGAGTACCTTTTGCCAAAAGCTTCACAGGTAGTCTTGTATCACGAATAATGCCAACCTTATTAAGCACTTCTGCATCAATTGGTTGCGCTGCATCGATTAATTTAGAATCAATTGCTTTTTGCAATGAACCAAGATTAACCAGTGCAAAATCATTTTGTACACGGGATACAAATCCACGCTTAGGCATACGTCTTTGAATCGGCGTTTGACCACCTTCAAAGCCTAGAATAGAAACACCACTACGCGAGTGTTGTCCTTTATGACCTCTACCACAGGTTTTGCCTGTTCCAGAAGCAATACCACGACCAACACGCTTACGTGCTTTAGTTGCTCCAGGATTGTCACGAATCTCATTCAATTTCATTTTAATGACCTACTGCTTGCTAATTATATAAAATGATTACGCGCTTTTTACTTCAACAAGATGGCTGACCTTATCGATCATACCTCTTACTGATGGCGTATCTTCAAGCTCTTTCTCACGATTAATTTTATTAAGGCCGAGCCCAATAAGAGTTTGACGTTGAGACTTAAGACGTCCGATAGGACTCTTAATTTGCTTCACTACTAATTTATTCTTCGCCATCTTTAACCTCACCAGCCATCGGCTTTCTGTTCGCAATGATATCACCAACCTTCTTACCGCGACGTTGAGCAACGCTGCGCGGGGAAGCAATTGAGATAAGCGCGTCAAAAGTTGCACGAACCATGTTATTGCGGTTTGATGTACCTAATGATTTAGCAACAATATCGTGCACTCCAAGTGCTTCGAATACAGCGCGCATTGCACTTCCTGCAATAATACCTGTACCTGAAGGAGCTGCTTTCATCATCACGGCACCCGCACCTGTACGAGATGAGATGTCATGATGAATTGTACGACCTTCTCTCAAAGGAATACGCACCATTGTTCTTTTCGCTTGAGCTGTTGCTTTACGAATGGCTTCAGGTACCTCTTTCGCTTTACCCGTTCCATAACCGACACGACCTTGACCGTCTCCAACAACCATCAAAGCTGAAAAGCTAAACCGGCGACCACCCTTAACAACTTTTGCTACACGATTTACATTAACAAGCTTTTCAACAAGCTCTACTTCATCACGCTGGCTTTTATCTCTACCGTTCGCTCTAGACATTCAGATACCTCAAAATTCTAATCCGCCTTCGCGGGCTTTTTCCGCTAAAGCTTTTACTTTGCCATGATACAGATACGCACCACGATCAAAAACAACTTGTTTAACACCAGCTTTTAATGCAATCGAAGCCACTTCAGCGCCAACCTTTTCAGCCGTTTCAATATTTGCTGATTTAGATTTAACACTCAGACTTGAAGCAGACGCAAGAGTTACCCCTTTAGCGTCATCAATGACCTGTGCATAAATGTTCGCATTCGAACGGAAAACAGAAAGCCTAGGACGACCCGATGCTTTTGATTTCACTTGGAAGCGTACGCGCTTCTGTCTTCTTTTACTTAATGTAGATTTACTCGACATCACTTTACCTACTTCTTCTTGCCTTCTTTGCGGCGTACATATTCATCTACATAGCGAACACCTTTACCTTTATAAGGCTCAGGAGGTCTATAACTACGAATCTCAGCAGCAATCTGTCCAACACGTTGTTTATTTGTGCTTTCAAGAATAACTGTTGTTTGCTTTGGAACAGCAATTGTCACATCATCAGGAATTGGATAAACCACATCGTGACTAAACCCAAGCTGCAATACAAGATTTTTACCTTGTAGTGACGCACGATAACCGACACCTTGGATGTCAAGTTCAACTTTGAATCCTTCGGTTACACCTGTTACCATGTTTTGAATAATACTGCGATACGTTCCCCACATCATGCGAGATTTTTTCGCCATATTCGCAGGGGTAACAACAATCTTACCATCTTCCATTTTAATAGAAACTTCGGGAACAAGATGAAAATCTTGCTTACCGCGTTTGCCTTCCACCGAAATTGAATCAGATGTTATATTAACTTTAACACCTTCAGGAACTTCAACGGGTAATGATCCAACTCTTGACATCGTAAACCTCTAAAATACCTTGCATAAAACTTCGCCACCGACTTTGGCGTCGCGCGCAGCTTTATCAGACATAACACCTTTGGGTGTCGACAAAATTAAAATTCCTAAGCCATTTCTTACGCTTGGAAATTCTTTAACCGAACGATAAACGCGACGACCAGGCTTAGAGACTCGAGCGACCTCTTTAATAACTGGCAGACCTTCAAAGTACTTCAAAGATACAACAAATTCGCTAATCCCTTTTCTAACTTCACGAGATTCATACGAACGAATATAACCTTCACTTACAAGTACTTCTAGAACTTGTCCTCTGAACTTAGAAGCTGGTACAACAACTTCTTTATGCTCAGCACTAAGTCCGTTTCTGATGCGCGTTAGCATATCACTTAGTAAATCACTCATTGACATAATATTAATTCCTTACCAACTTGCCTTAACAACGCCTGGAATCAATCCCTTAGAGGCATTTTCCCTTAAGGCAATTCTAGACATTTTAAATTTACGATAAAAAGCACGTGGGCGGCCTGAAAGCTCACAACGGTTTCTTTGACGCGTTGGTGCTGCATTTCTTGGCAATTGAGCCAACTTAATCGTTGCTTCAAAACGCTCTTCTGGCTTCGCAGTCTTATCACGAGCAACCATCAAAAGCTTTTCGCGGCGAGACTTGTAAGCCACAGCCAAAGCACGGCGCGCTTTATTTTTTTCTATTGAACTTATTTTAGCCATCTCGTCTCTCCAGTTACGCGTAAAAAGGCATGCCAAATGCTTTAAGCAATGCAAGGCCTTCTTCATCGGTTTTAGCTGTTGTAACAATACTAATATCAAGTCCCCTTACACGATCAACTTTATCATAGTCAATTTCAGGGAATACGATTTGCTCTTTCAGCCCTAAAGAGTAATTTCCACGACTGTCAAAACTTTTTGGTGAAACACCACGAAAATCACGAACGCGGGGCATTGCAATGTTAAGCAACCGGTCAAGGAATTCATACATCCTTACACCGCGCAACGTCACTTTACAGCCAAGCTTCATTTCTTCACGAACCTTGAAACCTGCAATAGAATTCTTAGCACGCGTTGCAATTGGTTTTTGACCTGCAATAAGCGTCATATCACCAAGAGCTGCTTCAATTTTCTTTGCATCACGAGCAGCTTCACCAACACCCATATTCAGAACAATTTTCTCAATACGCGGAACCTGCATAGGGTTCTTATATCCGAACTTGTCCGTTAGGGTTTTTTTAATGTTGCTACGATATTCTTCTAAAAGGCGTACCATTCTTATAAACCTACTCAGCTATCTTTTCGCCAGAAGATTTCATGACTCGATGTTTTTTACCTTCCGCATCGATTTGAAATCCAAGCTTTGTTCTCTTTTCATTTTTCGAATCCCAGAAAGCAAGATTTGAAATATGAACACTTTTTTCAATCTGGTTAATCCCGCCAGGGTTTGTAGCAGAAGGCTTTGTATGCTTCTTTACAATGTTGATACCCTCAACAATAGCGCGACTTTTAGCAAGGATCATTGATGATATTTTACCAATTTTACCCTTGTCTTTACCTGTGGTGACAACAACTTGATCACCTTTTTTCAATTTAAACTTAGTAGCCATTACAGCACCTCCGGTGCAAGAGAAATAATTTTCATATAACGCTTAGATCTAAGTTCACGCATTACAGGTCCAAAAATACGCGTACCTACTGGCTCACCATTGTTACCAATGAGAACGGCAGCGTTCTTATCAAAACGAATCGTGCTACCATCTTCACGTTGAACGTCATAAGAAGTGCGTACGACAACTGCTTTCTTCACTTCACCTTTTTTAACACGACCGCGTGGGATCGCTTCTTTAATAGAAACGACAATAATATCCCCAACAGAAGCAGAACGGCGTTTAGCCCCACCCAGTACTTTAATACACTGGATTTGCTTTGCTCCTGAATTATCGGCTACGTCGAGCCTTGTTTGTACCTGAATCATGGCTAAGCCTATACCTTCTAGTCCGAGTTCTTAATCTTCAAATAAAACTTCCCAGCACTTATTCTTTGAGAGTGGGCGACATTCGCGAATTTTAACTTTTTCGCCAACTTTACACTTATTCTCAGGATCGTGTGCTGCAAACTTTTTAGTTTTCTTAATAAATTTTAGATAAACTGGATGCATAACCTGTCTTTCAATGACGACGGTTACAGTTTTATCCTGCTTATCGCTTACAATTGTTCCTTGTAATACCCTTCTAGGCATTGACTAACTCCTACTCAATTCTTGTTGCGCCGCTTGGCGCTCCGTGAATGCCGTTCTAACACGCGCAACATTTCTTCTGACAGAGCGAGTTAGCGACGTATCTTTCTGCTGACCACTGGCCATTTGAAAACGTAAATTCATCGCTTCCTTTTTAAGATCAAAAAGCTTCTGCTTTAATTGATCATCTGTCATTGCTCTAATTTCAGCAATTTTCATCACTTAGCTCCCACTTCCAAGACGTGTCACAACTTTCCATTTAACTGGAAGTTTAGCAGCTGCAAGCGCTAAAGCTTCAGTTGCCATTTCAGCTGACACACCATCTAATTCAAACATGATACGTCCTGGCTTTACACGACACATCCAGTATTCTGGCGATCCCTTACCTTTACCCATCCGAACCTCTGCAGGCTTTGATGAAACAGGTACATCAGGAAAAACACGAATCCATACTTTACCTACACGTCTCATGTGCCTTGTAATGGCACGTCGAGCGGCTTCAATTTGTCTTGCAGTAACGCGACCAGCGGAAAGTGATTTTAAACCATAATTTCCAAAATTCAAGGTATATCCGCCTTTGGCATTGCCATGGACACGACCTTTATGCTGCTTACGAAACTTTGTTTTCTTTGGTGCTTGCATTTTCTATGACCCTATTTCTCTAGCGTCCGCTCTCAGAACGGCTGCTCAATTTGCGATCTCTTGCCATTGGATCATGCTCCATAATATCGCCTGTATAGACCCAAACTTTGACACCCAAAACGCCGTAAGTTGTCTGTGCAACTTGCTCACCATAATCAATGTCAGCACGAAGAGTATGCAAAGGAACGCGCCCTTCACGATACCACTCTGTACGCGCAATCTCAGCGCCGCCTAGACGACCCGCTAGATTAACACGAATACCTTTGGCCCCCAAACGCATAGCGGACTGTACAGATCGCTTCAATGCACGTCTAAAAGACACACGACGTTCAATCTGTTGCGCTACATTTTGAGCAATAAGAACGGCGTCAATTTCAGGCTTACGCACTTCAACAATACTCAGGCTAACTTCTAGGCCTGCAATCTTGCTAAGCTTCTTGCGCAAAACATCAATATCTGCACCTTTCTTACCAATAATCAATCCTGGACGTGCAGCATGAATCGTTACAGAAGCACGCTTAGCAGGGCGTTCAATAATTACCTTAGACACACCAGCTTGGTAAAGCTTCTTCGTAACGTGCTGACGAATTTTAATATCAGCATGAAGAAGGTCACCGTAATTTTTTCCTGCAATCCATCTTGAGTCCCAGGTTCTATTAATCCCGAGCCTTAGACCAATTGGGTTAACTTTCTGACCCATTATGCACTCTCCTCTTCACGCAAAATAATGCTCAAGCGACTGAAAGGCTTCAAGATTTTGCTCGCACGCCCTTTCGCTCTTGGGCGAAAACGCTTCATTGAAAGAGACTTACCAACGTAAGCTTCCTTAACAACAAGCTGATCAATATCAAGACCTTGGTTGTTTTCTGCATTTGCAATTGCAGACTCAAGCAACTTCTTTACATCATTTGATATGCGTTTGCGACAAAAAGTTAATTCTCTAAGCGCTTTATCCACAGATTTACCGCGAATCATAGCTGCTACAAGGTTCAACTTTTGAGGACTCACACGAATCACTCGACCGATCGCCTTAGCTACTTTTCTATCATCTACCGATGCCATACTCATCACCGCTTCGCTTTCTTATCGGCAGTATGACCGTAATATGTCCGAGTCGGAGCATACTCACCAAATTTCTGACCAATCATCTGCTCTGTTACCAAAACAGGAATAAACTTTTTACCGTTATGAACACCAAACGTTAAACCAACAAACTGAGGAACGATCGTTGAACGGCGCGACCAAGTTTTGATCACAACCTTTTTCGTAGATTCCTGTGCCTCTGCGGCTTTCTTTAACATATAGCCGTCAATAAACGGCCCCTTCCATACCGAACGTGCCACGTCTAAACTCCTCTATTTCGAATGTCTACGACGTATAATGAAGACATTCGTACGCTTGTTCTTTCTAGTCCGCTTACCCTTTGTAGGAACACCCCAAGGTGTAACTGGGTGACGACCACCTGAAGTTCTACCTTCACCACCACCATGAGGATGATCGATCGGGTTCATAGCAACACCACGCACGGTAGGCTTACGGCCCAACCAGCGACTACGGCCAGCTTTACCAAGATTGATGTTTTGCTGATCAGGGTTTGAAACAGATCCAACTGTTGCCATACACTCTGACGAAACAATCCTTAACTCTCCGGAAGGCAATCTTAACTGAGCATTCCCACCATCACGTCCAACAAACTGAACATAAGATCCAGCTGAACGGGCAAGCTGAGCGCCCTTTGCCTTTTTTAACTCGACATTGTGAATGATTGTACCGACTGGGATATTACGCAATTTCATTGCATTCCCTACTTTGGCTTCAACCTTTTCACCAGCGATAATCTTATCACCGACAGCAAGTTTTTGCGGAGCAATGATATACGCGTTCTCACCGTCCTCATATTTAATGAGGGCAATAAATGCTGTCCGGTTAGGATCGTACTCAAGACGCTCAACAGTAGCAGGAATATCCCACTTTAAACGCTTAAAGTCAATCTTTCTATATTTTCTTTTTGCACCACCACCACGGTTCCATGCTGTAATGCGTCCAGTATTGTTACGCCCACCTGACTTTGTAAGCCCTACAGTAAGCTCTTTAAGAGGCTTACCCTTCCATAACTGAGAGCGATCAACTGTAACCAGCTGTCTCAGTGATGGCGTAATCGGTTTATATTTTACAAGTGCCATTTTATACCCCAACCGTCGCA
This sequence comes from uncultured Alphaproteobacteria bacterium, assembly GCA_964350415.1. Lineage (GTDB taxonomy): Bacteria > Pseudomonadota > Alphaproteobacteria > CAYGJW01 > CAYGJW01 > CAYGJW01. The sequence goes on along the minus strand of CAYGJW010000028.1, from coordinate 2,120 downwards.
TCAATTGCATGACCTTCAGCAAGAGTAATAACAGCTTTCTTACGATCAATTCTCTTACCGAGTTGACCTTTGAAACGCTTTACTTTCCCAAGCTGACGAATCGTATTAACGCCAACAACTTTGACGCCAAAAACTTCTTCGATTGCCTTTTTAATTTCAAACTTGGTCGCTGTCAAGGAAACTTCGAAAACAACCTTATTAAATTCAGATAATCCTGTCGCTTTTTCAGTGATAATTGCCTTTTTTAGAAGGTCATAACACTTGTCTTTAGACAAATTAAATTCTGAATCTTTCTTACGAGCCCATCCACACTTCATGCTAATCGAGCCTCCAAAATTTTGAGAGCGTCCTTAGAAAGAACAACAATATCTTTACGTAGAATGTCATAAACATTCGCACCAAGGTGCGGAAGAACATCGACATTAGGAATGTTAGAAGCAGCTTTTTTCAGTGTTTCATTCACAGTTTCACCGTCAATGAAAAGTACTTTCTTCCAACCTTGTGTTTCCAGCCAGTTTTTCAAATCTTTCGTCTTAAAAGATGAAAGTTCAAACGTGCTTGCCGCAACCAATGATCCATCATTAAGCTTATCAATAAGCGCGCTTCTTAGACCTAGCTTCCGCACTTTTTTAGTCAGTGCATGCGCATGACTGCGTGGCTTAGGGCCCATGGCAACAGCACCACTTCTGAAGTGAGGTCCTCTGAGTGAACCCTGACGTGCATTACCTGTGCCTTTTTGCTTAAAAGGCTTCTTTGTCGTACCGCGTACATCCGAACGACCTTTAGTCGAATGAGTACCCGCCTGACGCTTAGCAAGCTGCCAGCGCACAACACGAGCCATGATATCTGAGCGAACTTCTCCGCCAAACACAGCCTCATTCAGATCCTGAGTAGACGTATTCTCTTGCAAAACGTCATAAACTTTAATTTGCATCTTCATTTCCTTCAGTCTTTGCCTCTGCCTGCGCTGGAGTCGCTTCAGCAGCTGACTGTTCTTTACTCACATCAACATTAGATGATGCAACTTTTTTTGTAGCCGCTGGAAAAGGAAGACCTTCAGGCGCAGATACTTTATAAGCATCACGGATAGAGATCGTCGCTCCCTTAGATCCAGGAACAGAACCTTTTACAAAAATCAGGCCTTCTTCAACGTCAATTCTAACGACTTCAAGACTTAACTTTGTCACCTGGGATGCACCCATATGACCTGCCATCTTCTTGCCTTTAAAAACTTTACCAGGATCTTGACATTGTCCTGTGGAACCATGACTTCTGTGCGATACAGACACACCATGAGATGCACGTAAACCACCAAAGTTATGGCGTTTCATCGCACCGGCAAAACCTTTACCATGGCTAATACCTGTAACATCAACTTTTTGTCCAACAACAAAATGATCCGCACTCAAAGTGCTACCAATTTCGACAAACGCTTCTGCAGGTACGCGAAACTCTGAAACATGACGTTTCGGCTCAACTTTTGCTTTTGCAAAATGCCCGCGCATTGCTTTACTTGTCCGCTTAACTTTCGCTTTAAACGCGCCGACCTGCAATGCAGTGTAACCATCACGTTCTTCAGTTTTATAGCCAACAACTTGGCACTCGTCTAAGCGGAGCACTGTTACTGGGATGTGCTTGCCATGTTCATCAAACAGGCGTGTCATCCCAAGCTTTTCTGTAATTAATCCAGTTCTATTCACGACAGCACCTTAAAGTTTAATTTCTACATCAACGCCTGACGCAAGGTCAAGTTTCATCAGTGCATCCACTGTCTGAGGCGTTGGTTCCAAAATATCAAGAACACGCTTATGTGTACGCATTTCAAATTGCTCACGAGATTTCTTATTAACGTGAGGAGAACGCAAAACAGTAAAACGCTCAATGCGTGTTGGCAAAGGAATTGGCCCTTTAACTTTCGCGCCTGTTCTTTTCGCTGTGCTTACAATCTCACTTGTCGATTGATCGAGCATGCGATGATCATATGCTTTCAAACGAATTCTGATATTCTGACTGTCCATAAAATTCACCTAAATAATAGCGGGATGACCTGCATCCCGCTCATTAAATTTAACCCTAATCGTTAATTTTTGATACGACACCGGCACCAACGGTACGGCCAC
>CAYGJW010000027.1:0-14182 GCA_964350415.1 uncultured Alphaproteobacteria bacterium | reverse complement strand
AAGAAAACAGCTAAGTCGCCAATGACTGTGATGATGGAAATGATGACCAAGCATCAAGAGCAATCTAAGGCTGCAATGGCGAAGATGATGAAAGCTGTGCAAAAGCATCAGGCTGATTCGAAGACTGCAATGGCGAAGATGAAAGAAAGAATGGAAAAGCATCAAGCCGATTCCAAAGCAGCAATGGCCAAGATGATGGATAAGACTAAGAAAAGCAGCCCTAAAATGCATGAAATGCAAGAAAAAATGATGCAAGGCTGGACAGCTCAAAGCAAAAAAATGCAAGAACAGATGAAAAAAGGCATGGATCAGTTCAAGGGTGCTGTAAAGCATTAGTCCTCTTAATTCTAGAGGTGTTCTTTTTGAAGCCTGCGGTTGTCTTACAAGATAGCGGTAGGCTTTTTCTTGTTCGTTAGGTCGTGAATAGGAGTAAGTTTTTTTCTGCATAAGACCAAAATTAGAGATGCCCATTTTATAAGCTAAATGAATTGATGGGCAACAATTTCAAATTTAGAAATGCCTGCATTGCTTCTGTTTGCTATAAGCGCTAGTTTAGGGCTGAATTTATATAAGACCATAGAGGTATTAAGGTGCGTATAACAGGTGGATCTTTAAGAGGGCGAACAATTACGATTCAAAAGGGTGAGGAAATACGGCCGACATCCTCGAAGGTACGCGCTGCCGTTTACGATGTGCTTTTGCACAGGGCCTTGCCGCAGCATGATCGGGAGCTGGAATCTTGCACTTTCTTAGATGCGTGTGCCGGCTCAGGTATTATGGGGTTTGAAGCGCTGTCACGCGGTGCCCAATCGGTGATCTTTATGGATAAAAACCGCCAGTCCATAAAGGCTATTGAACATAATGCGAAAACCTTTGATATAAGTGGTCAGGTAAGAACTGTGGCCGCTGATGTGTTAACGCCGCCTTACCGCGATACCCCTGTCGATATTGTTTATATTGACCCCCCTTATAAGCAAGATCTTCTTCCCAAAGCTGCCGCCGCACTTGAACGTGCCGGTTGGATTGGAGCAGGTACAATCTGTGTCTTTGAAGAGGCATCTCGTCTCGACATAGAGCTGCCCGCACATTATGAAGCTATTCAAGAGAAAACCTATGGCGTGACCCAGGTGCTCTTTAAAGTGGTGCTATAAAGCGCTTATTTTCAATGGTATTGATCACTTTTCAGCTAGATTATATAGACAGTATGGTTGCTTGTTAGCTGTATGGCTTTGTTGATTGTAATGAAATATGAAGTTATTTAGTTGGCGTATTTTTAAAGGACTTACGTGCAACCATTGAGGTATCTTTTTGTTCTTTTTTGTAAAATTGATTCTTTTACCATGCATTTAAAATTTGAGGGCGCTCGTTATCAAGTCCCAACGACGCTAGCCTCTTAAGCGGCATCCTAGGGTGCGTACAGAAATACGACATGGCGTGGGTTTTCATAGGGGTTAGGCACACTCGTGGGCGCATTTTCTAAATTTAAGATTATGGTGGTTAAATTCAAATTTTTTGGAAAAATGGAAACAACAATTTTATTAGAAATATAACGCACAAAAAAGGCCCTCTAACTTTAGAGGGCCTTTATGGCATAGTCAGTATTTTTTTAACAACCAGCGATTGATCAAACTATTTCCTCTTAGTTTTCGCGGGCTTTATATTTACAGGGCGCTTTTGTTTCTCCTGACGTTCTTGCTCAATTTTCGCTAGAATCTCACGACCATCTGCAAATGTTGCCATTTCTGCTCTAATCCTTGCAAGTGTCTCAGCATCATGAATCAAAGGATTTTTTAAATAAGCTTCATAAATAGGTGCTTGAAGAGACTTGTTTCTAAAGCCTTGAGCTTCATCAAGCAGCGCTGCTACTTTGGCAGGATCTGCATATGCAGATTTTATATAAGCTAAACGAAGTCTTCGTTTAAATATCTGGTCTCTAAAAGTCTCATCAAGCAGTGCTACTACTCTGGCAGGATCCGCATTTGCACTTTCCATATAAGTTTGGTAAATACGTGCTCTAATCTGTTCATTCTCAAAGTTTTGAACTTCAATAAGCAGCCTATTTATTGTATCAGGATCTGCATCTTTGTTCCTTATATAGAGATCATAAGCATCTGCTTTAAACCAGTAATTGTCGTAGCCTCTTGCCTCATCAATCATTCTTTCCATAAAATTAGGATCTCTAGCTGCATGATTTAAAGTGTTTATATAGGTCATATAAGCACTGTAAACCAACTGTTTCCCCCATTCACTTTCAAAACCGTGAGCTTCATCAACCAATGTTTTTATTGTCTCAAGATCTGCGTCATTGCGCCATATATATTTTTGGTAAAGTGATCCTTTTAAGCCTTCATTTTTGAAGCTTTGGGCGTCATCAAGTATTCTATTAATTATCTCAGGATTGAATTCTTGCAGCATAGCAGTTTCATAAGCTGATGATCTGTCGTTCTCATCAAAAGCTTGAACTCGAGTAAACCACGCTCTCTTCTCTGCGGATAAATTCGGTAAGTTATCTAGATCAAGAGCTGCGTGTGCACTCCCCATAAGTAAGGCCAGTACAGGAATGGTCATTAAAAATGATTTTTTCATGTTGTAATATCCTAGTTAGTTTATGTTAAAAAGTAAAAATGAATGAAAATACATTTATTACTTTGTGTATACATTAAGTATTACATAAATTTATCAAGAATGTCAACGCTGTTGTGGTGTTGTAGGCTGAATAATACAGATTATTCGTTACAGTTTCTCATTGAATAAACGATGATCTATGTAGAAGCCATAAAGGCCCTCTAACTTTAGAGGGCCTTTATGGCATAGTCAGTATTTTTTTAACAACCAGCGATTGATCAAACTATTTCCTCTTAGTTTTCGCGGGCTTTATATTTACAGGGCGTTTTTTTTCTCCTGACATTCTCGCTCAATTTCATCAAGAATCTGACGAGCATTTGAAAATATTGCTAGTTCTGCTTTAATTCTTGCTGGTGTCTCAGCGTCATGAATAAGAGTATTCTTTAAATAGGCCCTGTAGATTCTTGCCTTATAGAATTCATCCTCAAAGTTATGCGCCTTATCAAGGATTCTTTTTGCCGTTACAGCATCTGCAACTTCACAACCTAGAAAAACAACATAAACCATTGATTTAATGCACTCATCATGAATACCCTGAACGCCTTCAAAGATTCTGTTTATCGCTACAGTGTCTGGGGATTTACTGTTTATATATGCAATATAAACGTTTGCTGTATAGCACGGGTTATGATGACTTTCAGCATCTTCAAGAATTCTTTCGATGACCGCAGGACCGGCATCTGCTCGCTTCAGGTAAGTAATATAAATTTCTGCTCTATTATATTCACTTTGATCCTCAGCCTGAGCAAGATATGCTCTGTCTTCTGCGGGTAGACCCGGTAAGTTATCTAGATCAAGGGCTGGGTGTGCACTTCCCATAAGTAAGGCCAATACAGGAATGGCCATTAAAAATGATTTTTTCATGTCATCAAAATCCTTGTATTTAAAATATTTCGTCAATTGTATAGGTCGCACTATACGGTAGTCACGATCTTTAAGTCAATATTGTTGTTTTAGAAGATGATGCAGTTTATTAAAAAGTCTAAAAACGATTGCGGATTTTTCATTGGCAGGCGCTGATTGTTTGTCACAAGCCGATAATTGTGTCATTCTGTATACAAATGAACTGCGCGAATATACGTGCGGCACTTCTGGCTCTGTTTGCCTGTTTCGAATTGCTAAGCAAGCTGTTTACGACTAGGCTTATATAAAATAGCTGGGAAATGGGGAGAGATTTACATATGTCACGCAAAAAAATAGCACTCGTTGGGGGCGGCCACATTGGTGGTACGCTGGCTTTTCAAATTGCCGCGAAAGAGCTTGGTGATGCTGTCATCATCGATATTGTTGAGGGATTGCCGCAAGGTAAGGCTTTGGACTTGGCTGAAGCAACGCCTGTGCTGGGATCAGATGCCCATATTTCCGGTTCCAATGATATGGCTGCTTTGAAAGACTCAGATGTCGTAATCATTACGGCAGGAATTGCCCGCAAGCCAGGGATGAGTCGTGACGATTTATTGGATATCAATACAAAAATCATCCGGGATGTTGCGGGAAATGTTAGACAACATTGCCCTGATGCTTTTGTTATTTTGATCACAAATCCTTTGGACGCTATGGTTTGGGCTTTTCAACAAGCAAGCGGTCTTCCAAGTCATCGTGTTGTCGGGATGGCTGGGGTGCTGGATTCAGCGCGCTTTAGATTGTTCCTTGCTGAAGAAATGAATGTTTCTGTAGAAGACGTGACGGCGTTTGTTTTAGGCGGTCATGGCGATACCATGGTGCCGCTTGTTCGTTATTCATCAGTGGGCGGCATTCCGTTGGCTGATTGGGTTAAAATGGGTATGCTTAAGCAAGAACGTCTTGATCATATTATTCAACGGACGCGAGATGGCGGTGCTGAGGTTGTGAAGTTACTAAAAACCGGCTCTGCTTATTATGCGCCGGCATGTTCAGCGATTCAGATGCTGGAAGCTTATCTGAAGGATAAAAAGAAAATATTACCATGTGCCGCGTACTTAGATGGCGTTTATGGCGTACATGGTCTTTACGTTGGGGTGCCTGTGGTGATAGGATCCGGCGGAGTTGAGAAAATTATTGAACTTGAGCTGTTGCCAGAAGAGCAAGAAGGCTTTGATGCCTCGGTTGCTGCGGTGCAAAGGCTTATTGAAGATGTAAGACCAAGAATTGCAGCCTAACGGTTGCGACAAGGGAGAATTGAGTTAAAAAATGAATATACATGAGTATCAGGCAAAAAAACTCTTAGCTGGATTCGGTGTTAAGGTCCCTGAGGGGAGTGTCATTTACACGCCAGAAGAAGCCCATGAAGTTGCAGAAAAGCTGGGTGGACCTGTTTGGGTTGTAAAGGCTCAAATCCACGCAGGCGGCCGAGGAAAAGCTGGCGGCGTTAAGGTTATCAAAAACCTGGATGATGTGAAATGCACAGCCGCTTCAATGCTGGGTATGACGCTGAAAACCCATCAGACAGGCCCAGAAGGTAAAGAAGTTAAGCGCGTTTACATCGAGCAAGGTTGCGAAATTGCGCGGGAGCTTTATTTGGGGATGCTGGTTGATCGAAGCTGTGATCAGGTTTCTGTTATTTCCTCAACTGAAGGCGGGATGGATATTGAGGAAGTCGCAAGCAAGCATCCTGAAAAAATTCTGACGACGCAGATTGATTCTGCTGTGGGGCTTATGCCTTATCAAGCGCGGAACATTGCTTTTAAGCTTGGGCTTGAGGGTAAACAAGTGGGTGCTGCAGTAAAGTTGATAATGGGCCTTTATCAGGCCTTTGTGAAGCTTGATGCGAGCATGGTTGAAGTGAATCCTTTGGTTGTAACAAAGTCCGGTGATGTGATGGCTTTGGATGCAAAAATGAACTTCGATGACAATGCGCTTTATCGTCAAAAAGATGTTGCCGTCTTGCGGGATGAAGACGAAGAAGATGCAATGGAGCTTGAAGCATCCCGTCATGAACTGAATTATATCAAGCTTGATGGTAATATTGGCTGCATGGTAAATGGTGCCGGTCTTGCCATGGCAACCATGGATATTATTAAGCATTATGGTGGTGAGCCGGCGAACTTCCTGGATGTTGGTGGTGGGGCGACGAAAGAGCGTGTCACTGAAGCTTTTAAAATTATCCTTTCTGACCCAGGCGTTGAAGGCGTTTTAGTTAATATTTTCGGCGGCATCATGCGCTGCGATATTATCGCTGAAGGTATTGTTGCTGCGGCCAAAGAAGTCAGCCTGCATGTTCCGCTGATTGTTCGGTTAGCCGGTACAAATGTTGAATTAGGAAATAAAATTTTGAAAGAGTCAGGAATCGCAGTTCTGCCTGCTGAAGACTTAGCAGATGCAGCAAGTAAAGCGGTGCAAGCGATTCGGGAGGCAGCGTAATGTCGGTTTTAGTAAATAAAGGTACCAAGGTTATCTGCCAAGGTATCACGGGCGCGCAAGGTACATTCCATACGGAACAAGCTTTGGCGTATGGAACACAAATGGTTGGCGGCGTAACGCCAGGAAAAGGCGGCACAAAGCACCTAGACTTGCCGATTTATAACACGGTTGAAGATGCGGTTGCTAAAACTGGCGCTACAGCTTCTGTGATTTATGTGCCGCCTCCGTTTGCAGCGGATGCCATTATGGAAGCAGCGGATGCCGGAATTGAGCTGGTTATTTGTATTACCGAAGGTATTCCAATCTTGGATATGGTAAAGGTCAAAAGCTTTTTGGCCAATAAGGCAACACGCTTAATTGGCCCGAATTGCCCAGGTATTATCACGCCAGGTGCTTGTAAAATTGGCATTATGCCAGGACACATCCATAAGCCAGGTAAAATTGGTATTGTCTCGCGTTCAGGGACCTTAACATACGAAGCGGTTGCACAGACAACAGCTGAAGGCCTGGGCCAAAGTACGTGTATCGGTATTGGTGGTGACCCGGTTAACGGGACCTCTTTTGTTGATTGCCTAGAGATGTTCTACAATGATCCTGAAACTGAAGGCATTGTGATGATTGGTGAGATTGGTGGTTCTGCAGAAGAAGAAGCTGCCGCCTTTGTCAAAGCGCAGAAAAGAAAACTGCCTGTCGTTGGTTTTGTTGCTGGTCGCACAGCGCCCCCAGGAAGACGCATGGGCCATGCAGGCGCCATTGTTTCCGGCGGCCAAGGCGGTGCAGAAGACAAGATTGATGCGATGCGTGCTGCAGGTATGGCAATCGCTGAAACACCTGCGGTCATTGGTAAAACAATGGCTCAGGTCATGTAAGTAAACTTGAAAGCAGCGCTCTTTGTTAGGGTGCTGCTTTCATTTGAGAAGAAATAATAATTTTGCAAAAGCAAAGGTTTAGGAGAGGTCAATGTCGCAGTTAACAGAAAATTCTTCTTTTCTCTATGGATCAAATTCTCCTTTTATTTTTGAACTTTACAGTCGCTACCTTGATGATCCCACGTCGGTCGATCCAAGCTGGGCAGACTTTTTCAAAGAAATGGGCGATGCCCCAGATAATGTCCGTGTATCCAGTAAGGGTGCAAGCTGGGCTGAGCGCTGGCCGCAGATCATTGGTATCAAAGAGGCCCCTGAAGAAGGTGCTGCGAAGAAAAAACAAGCTGGCATTTCAGACAAAGATGCCAAGCAAATTGCCTTGGATGCAATTCGTACACTGATGATGGTGCGGGTATATCGGGTACGTGGTCATTTGATGGCAGACCTTGATCCCTTGAAAATGACAAAAATTGAGCCTCATAAGGAACTGCTTCCTGAGTCATGGGGGTTTACAGCAGATGATCTGGATAAAGAGATTATCCTTGATGGAACGCTGGGATTTGAAAACGCAACCTTGGGCGAAGTGCTGCATAAATTACGCAGTGTGTATTGCGGCCAGATGACGGTTGAATACATGCATTTGCAAAAAGCAGAATGCCGGGAATGGATCTTACAAAACTTTGAAAAAGGTCCAATGAAATTACCAGCAGATGAAAAGAAAAAAATCTTTGAAACTCTGAATAAAGCTGAAGGATTTGAGCGTTATTTGCATGTAAAGCACCCAGGAACCAAGCGTTTTGGTTTGGATGGTGGTGAATCATTCATGACAGCGATTGAAACGGTGATTGAGTCAGCGGCAGAAGGCGGTGTTGAAGATATTGTTATTGGCATGGCGCATCGGGGCCGTTTAAATGTTTTAGCGAATACGATGGATATGCCGTTAACAAAAATATTCTCGGCATTTGATATTAAAGACCCAAGCAGCAATGCGGTTGAAGGATCTGGGGATGTGAAATATCACTTAGGGATGAGCTCAGATCGAAAGTTTGGTGATAAAACTGTACATTTATCATTAACGCCGAATCCCTCACATTTGGAGGCGGTTGACCCTGTTGTTGTTGGTAAAGTTCGCGCTAAACAAGATATGGTATTGGGTGATCGTAATAAAGCCATGGGCATTATGGTGCATGGGGATGCAGCATTCCCGGGACAGGGTGTGGTTTCTGAAACCATGGGTATGTCTGAGCTGAAGGGATATAAAACTGGCGGCACAATTCATATCATAATCAATAATCAAATTGGTTTTACGACCAGTCCGCAGTACTCGCGTTCTTCTCCATATCCTTCTGATGCAGCCAAATCGGTGCAGGCGCCAATTTTCCATGTGAATGGTGATAACCCGGAGGAAGTGGTTCGGGCGTCCAAGCTAGCCGTTGAATATCGCAGACTGTTTCAATCAGATGTCGTGTTGGATATCTTTTGTTTCCGGAAATATGGTCATAATGAATCGGATGAGCCGGCATTTACACAGCCATTGATGTATCAGCAGATTGCCAAGCACCCAAGTGTCTTGACTCAATATACTCAACGGCTTGTAGATGAGGGTGTTTTTGGTGAGGGTGAGTCTGAGCAGCTGAAAAAAGCGTTCACAGACCGTCTTGATAAGGCTTTCGCTAAAAAAGCATCCTATGTGGATAAAGCGGAATGGTTAGAAGGTACTTGGAAAGGTTTAGAAACCGGCAAATTTAATGAAAAAGCTGAGAAAACGGGCGTTAGCCAAAAGCTTTTGAATGAAGTTGGTGCAAAAATTTCAGCTGTTCCAGAAGGCTATGCGATTCATCGCAAAATCATCAGACAGTTGGAAGCGAAGAAAAAAACAATTGAAGCAGGTCAGTCAATTGACTGGGCAACGGCTGAGGCTTTGGCTTTTGGAACGTTGCTTGAAGAAGGCATATCTGTTCGTTTAAGTGGTCAAGATAGTGGCCGCGGGACGTTCTCGCAACGTCATGCCGTACTGGTTGATCAGGAAAATGGCAACCGTATGCGGCCCTTGCAAAAATGTGAGGCGGATGGCTCACGCTTTTTCGTTTATGATAGTCCGTTATCTGAGTATGCCGTGCTGGGCTTTGAATATGGTTTTGCATCCGCAGATCCGCAAAGCTTAGTTTTATGGGAAGCACAATTTGGTGATTTTGCTAATGGTGCACAAATTATCATTGATCAGTTCATTGTGGCCGGCGAAAGTAAATGGCTGCGCATGTCTGGTCTAGTTATGTTATTGCCGCATGGGTATGAGGGGCAAGGACCCGAGCATTCATCTGCAAGGCCGGAACGTTTCTTACAAATGTGTGCGGAAGACAACATGCAGGTTGTGAACCTAACGACACCGGCGAATTATTACCATGCCCTAAGACGACAAGTTAAACGTAAGTTTAGAAAACCGTTGATTGTGATGACACCGAAGTCATTATTGCGTCACAAACTTTGTGTTTCAGAGTTGTCAGAAATGGCCGATAAATCAACGTTCACTTATGTGTACCCAGAAGTGGATATGGAGCTGGCTGCGCCGCAGAATATTAAACGCGTGGTGCTGTGTACCGGTAAGGTTTATTACGACTTGCTGGAATATCGCCGGGAGCATAAATTGCGCGACGTCGCAATTGTTCGGGTTGAGCAGTTGTATCCCTTCCCAGCAAAGACGCTTACAGAGATCCTAAAGCCTTATAAGCAGGCTGAGGTGATTTGGTGTCAAGAAGAGCCGAAAAATCAAGGGTATTGGCATTTCGTACGGGATGCGATTGATGACGCTATCGAGTCTTCTAAAATTGGTAACGGGAGGTGTGTTAAATACATAGGACGCTCAGCTTCGGCTTCGACAGCAACGGGGTCTTATGCAACACATGAGCACGAACAAAAAACACTTATTCAGCAAGCGATCAAGCTTAAAGATTAGCATTGGCTAGGAAAGGACAAGTTATGTCAGCAGATATTATTGTACCAGCTCTTGGGGAGTCGATAACAGAAGCAACGGTTGCCCGCTGGTTGAAAGCAGTGGGTGAGCCTGTTGCGGTGGATGACCCGCTCGTTGAACTGGAAACCGACAAAGTAACGCTGGAAGTAAATGCAGTTGCAGCAGGAACACTTTCAGAAATCGTTGCAGCAGAAGGTGCCAATGTTGAAATTGGCGCTAAGCTGGGCTTGATTGCAGAAGGCGCTGCAGGGGCAGCTCCAAAACCTGCGGCAGCAGCACCAGAACAAAAGCCTGAATCAACGGTCGTCCCGATGTCTTCGGCTGCGCCTGCACCAGCGGCACAAGGTAGCGCAAGCGCTGCAGACTCACTTTCGCCCGCGGTCCAACGTTTGGTTGCTGAAAATCAAGTGAATCCTTCATCTGTTGCAGGAACGGGTAAGGATGGACGGATCTTAAAAGGCGACGTGCTGGACTTTCTTTCAAATGGCGGACAGCCAGCGCCAGCGACGGCCTCACAGCCGGCAATGGTTGATCCGAATATGCCGCCCCGCGAAGAGCGTGTTAAAATGCCGCGTTTGCGTCAGCGGATTGCAGAACGCCTGAAGGACGCGCAGAACACAGCGGCAATTTTAACGACTTTTAATGAAATTGATATGTCTGCCGCAATGGCTTTGCGGACCAAGTACAAAGAAGCTTTTGAGAAAAAGCATGGCGTACGTTTGGGCTTCATGTCGCTTTTCATTGCAGCAGTTATTGCTGCTTTGAAAGAAGTGCCAGCTGTTAATGCCGAAATTGATGGCGACCATATTATCTACAAAAATCACTATGACATTGGTGTAGCAGTCGGTACGGAACAAGGTCTTGTAGTCCCGGTCATTCGCGATGCGGATAAAATGAATCTTGCAGGAATTGAGTCTGCAATTGGCGAGATGGCGAAGAAAGCCCGCGCGGGTAAGTTGAGCATGGCTGATTTAACCGGTGGCACCTTTACAATTTCAAACGGCGGTGTGTATGGATCGCTAATGTCGACGCCCATTTTGAATCCGCCACAATCAGGTATTTTGGGTATGCATAAAATTGAGAAAAGACCCGTTGTTGTTGATGGCGAAATCAAGATTCGTCCAATGATGTATGTGGCGCTTTCTTACGATCACCGGATTATTGATGGCTCTGAGTCTGTGACTTTCTTGGTTCGGGTTAAAGAAGCTCTGGAAGATCCGCAACGTTTATTGTTGTCTGTATAATAAAAAAGGGTTTAACCCTAGGGATTTGAATAAAGGAGAGAAGCAATGAGTGCCAAGTATGATATCGCTATTATTGGTGGTGGTCCTGGTGGGTATGTCGCAGCCATTCGCGCGGCACAACTTGGTAAGAAGGTTGTTTGCATTGAAAAGCGTGGGTCCTTGGGCGGCACCTGTTTGAATGTGGGCTGTATCCCTTCGAAAGCATTGCTTCATTCTTCTGAAAAATACGAAGAAGTCTCAGAATCTTTTGCAGAGCACGGGATTAAGGTTGAGAAGTTTAAGCTGGACCTTAAAGCCATGATGGCCCGTAAGGACAAAGTCGTTAACGATCTGTGTAATGGGATTGAGTTTTTGTTCAAGAAGAACAAAGTTGATTACGTCAAAGGCTCAGCAAAATTTAAAGACAAGCAAACGTTGGAAGTGACGGTTGGCAAAAACAAAGAAACCATTACGGCCGATCGCATTGTGATTGCAACGGGCTCTGAAGTGACGGATGTCCCAGGCATTAAAATTGATGAGAAGAAAATTGTTTCTTCTACTGGTGCGCTCGAGCTTTCCAAAGTCCCTAAAACCATGATCGTTATCGGTGGTGGTTATATCGGGCTGGAGCTTGGCTCTGTTTGGCGCCGTTTAGGGGCAAAAGTTACAGTCGTTGAATATATGGATCGCATTACGCCAAACATGGATAAAGAGCTGGGTAGCACGCTGATGAAGATTTTGAAAAAGCAAGGAGTGGAATTCAAGTTGAGTACGAAGGTTATGAGTGCAAAGACCTCTGATAAAGGTGTGACCTTAGAAATTGAGCCTGCTGCGGGCGGCAAGAAAGAAAAGCTGAATGCAGATGTCGTTTTGGTTTCTGTGGGCCGGAAGCCTTATACAGAAGGGCTGGGGCTAGAGGCTGCAGGTGTTGAGCTGAATGACCGCGGGCAAATCGTTACCGACAAACACTTCCAAACCAATATTGATTCTGTTTTTGCCATTGGCGACGTGACAGAAGGCCCTATGCTGGCCCACAAAGCTGAAGAAGAAGGCGTTGCCGTTGCTGAGCACCTGACAGGTAAATACGGCCATGTGAACTATGGAATCATCCCCTCAGTGGCTTATACGTGGCCAGAAGTTGCGTCCGTTGGCGCATCTGAGGAAGAGCTTAAAAATGTAGGCATTGCCTACAAGGTTGGTAAGTTTCCGTTTATGGCCAATTCACGGGCGCGCGCCGTTGGTGAAACCGATGGGTTTGTGAAAATCCTCGCGGATAAAGAAAAAGATCGGGTCCTGGGCGTACACATCATTGGGCCAGATGCCGGAACACTGATTGCTCAGGCTGCTGCTGTGATGGAGTTTGGTGCTTCAAGTGAAGATATTGCCCGAACCTGTCATGCGCATCCCACCCTGAATGAAGCGGTGAAAGAGGCGGCATTGGCTGTAGATAAGCGCGCCCTCCACGCTTAAGTGTAATCTCATAGTCATCGTTGGTCTAGAAGTAGGCGTGTAATTCATAGAATTATGCGCCTACTTTAGGTTAGGCCTTTCATTTTATTGATGGTGATATGGATACAGTCCCCCTTGATTGATGGGACTATTTAGACTATCTGTTTAATATTAAGCTTTTGATAATGAGGTGTTTTTGTGAGTTTATTAAAAAAGATAGCTGTTTTTTTCATTCTTTCTGCTGTGCCATTTGGTTTGTTTGCGCAAGGTAATTTATATGATCAGGCTCGTTTCTCCGCGCTCATTGAGCAAATGCGGGAACAACAAAAAGTTCCAGGATGTGCTGTTGGGATTGTGAAGGACGGCAAAGTCAGTATTTTGCGCGGCTTTGGGAAGTGCTCCAAAGATGGGGATCAAGTCGTTACTGCAGATACAGTTTTTCAGATTGCTTCGGTAACAAAGGTTTTGACGGCTTTGTTGGCTTTGAAGCTGGAGCATGAGGGCGCATTTTCGTTGGATGATCGGGTGAGCCAGTATCTGCCCCAGTATACGTTTAAGGACCAAAGGCTGCAGGAACAGCTGCAATTTTCCCATGTTTTAAATCAAACAACAGGGTTTCCAACCCACAGTTTGTATCACCACATCGATTCGGGGAATAGCTATAAAACGTGCCTGCAAAAGCTCACGCAAGTTAAGCCGTTGGCAGAGCCTGGAAAGCGGTACGCCTATCAGAATATTACCTTTGGGTATGTTTCTGAGGCGATTCAAAAAGCGACAGGATTATCTTGGGATAAAGTTCTTATGCAGAAAATTGGACAACCGATGGGTCTGAAAAGCCTTAATACATCGGTGAGTACGCTTTCTAGATGCACGAGCAAAGCATCCCCGCATAAAGTGTTGAAAAGACGGCTAACGGTTATTCCACGCTCTAAATTTGGCGATTGTGCCGGACCCGCTGCCGCCGCCAATATATCTGTACGGGATTTAACGCGGTTAATGCAATGTATGATTGCACGGGGAAAGTACCAGGGTAAATCAATTGTTTCATCTCAGGTTATGGACAAGATGGAGACGCCGAAGGTTAGGTCTTCAATGTATGCAGTTAACCATGGCTATAAATGGATGTACCCGCCAGAGCGGGTCAAGCAAGTGCATTATGGCTATGGCGTGCGCACCCATGATTGGGCTGGTCAGAAAGTCATTTCCCATGCTGGATTCTTAAATGGACAACGAGCGCTTATTGCTTATGTGCCTAAAAAACAGGCAGGGATTGTTGTGCTTGCGAATTTTTCCTCCCCTTTGCCAGAAATCCTAAGGTCCTATTTTTTAGATCAGTTGATGGGTCTTAAATCCGTTCAATGGGAAGCTTATGTCAAACGGGAAAACGATCTTAAAAGAAAACGTGATGCGCAGCAAAAACGCCAACAGCAGCGTAATAAGCAACAGGCAAAAATAAGGGCGGCCTCCAAGTCAAAGAAATCGACAAATCGGAAGCGTTAAATATATAACCCACCAAAATTTTGTAAATACATCAATTGACTTGTTTTTTTTTGCGTTATACTGGCTTACGCATTTATACCGACTTGATGTTGGCTCTGCTAAAGTCGTTTATTTGTAAAGTTATATGGAAAAAGGAAGGTGTATAGTGAAAAAGTTTGGGTCTAGACTAGCATAAACATCTAAAAAGGGTTTTAATGCTAGTATGAACA
>CAYGJW010000026.1:11002-14364 GCA_964350415.1 uncultured Alphaproteobacteria bacterium | reverse complement strand
CTCTTTTAATTTCTGCTCATAAAAGAATAAAGGCCCCTTTTTTTTAAAAGAAGCCTTTGAAGAATTTTTGTCGTATTTTGTAAGTTCGTACTTAGTCTGATAGCCCTTTTTCCTTGAGTAGCGCTTTAAGTTCGCCCGACTGATAAGTTTCCTTAACAATATCGCACCCGCCGATAAATTCTTGTTTGATATAAAGCTGCGGAATAGTCGGCCAATCGCTATATTCTTTGATACCTTGGCGGATTGCTTGGTCTTGCATGACATCAATTGTTTTGAAAGGAACTTCCAGGCGATTAAGGACTTGGACGACAACAGATGAGAATCCACACATAGGGAAGTCAGCTGATCCTTTCATAAAGAGGACAATGTCACTTGATTCAATCTCAGTTTTAATGCGTTGATGTGTTTCGTTGTTTGTCATTTTAATATCCTGTTTAGGTTAGGCTGTTGGTGTTGAGGTGGAAATAGAGAGGGCGTGTAATTCCTCTGCCATTTTTCCTTTTAAAGCGCGATACACCATTTGATGCTGTTGAATACGTGACTTTCCAGAAAAACTTTGGTCGCAAATTTTTAACGCATAGTGATTGTTATCACCAGCTAAATCTTCAAGATTAATGTCTGCATCTGGAAATGACTCTTTGATAAGATCAATAATAATATGTGCTTCTACTGCCATGCTCTCGATTCCTTGCTTGCTCTATGAATGAGCCCGATAATAGAATATCAGCTTTGGAAGTCCATCATTATTTATAGGATTCTTTATAGAAAATTCATAAAGACAGCTTGATAAAAGATACTTAGATTGCTCATTTCATTGTTAGAAAAGCTGATTATGAGAAGTATCTAAAATTTTTTTATACAAAAAATACATAAAAATGTTTAAGCACTATTGACAAATTTTTTATAATCATTACTTTCTAAGTATAAATTTAATTACTTAAGAAATAGGCAGTGCTATGAAAGAAAAAAACTTAGAAAATACAAAAGACATTATGTATATGGTGACGGACGTTGTTTCGTCTTATGTTGCATCGCATGAAGTCTCTCTTGAAGGACTAGATGATATTATTGGATCTGTGTATTCATCTATTAGGTCTTTAGAAGAAAAATGTTCAAATGGTGCTATTGGTCGTACGCCAGCAGTAAGCGTTGAGAGCTCAGTAACAGATGACTTTTTGATTTGTTTAGAAGATGGTAAGAAGCTGAAAATGCTTAAGCGTTACCTACGTACAAATTACAACATGACGCCTGATGAATATCGTGCGAAATGGGGGCTTCCTGTAGACTACCCAATGGTATCTCCAAACTACGCAATTCGTCGTTCAGAATTTGCGCGCCAAATTGGTTTAGGTCATACAGACCATAAAGGTCGTGGCCGTAAGCCAAAAAAAGTAAGCTAAATTCAAAGAATTTAACTGTTTTTGAAGAAGGTGAAGCTCTGTGAGTTTCACCTTTTTTTTATGCGCCAGTAGGTGTATAGTTCTGATGAAATTTAATTGAGAGGGTTTTTCATGGCTGAGCCAATTCTGATTGCAGCTGATCACGCAGGTTTTGATTTGAAAGAGATCATTAAAGAAGATCTCGCTTCAAAAGGATATGAGGTTATTGATCTTGGTCCGGATAATGCTGAAACTTCTGTGGACTACCCTGATTATGCTTATGCCTTGGGCATGGACATTGCTGAAGGACGTGCAGCAAAAGGTATTTTGGTTTGTGGTAGTGGTGTTGGTATGGCGATTGCAGCGAACCGGATACCAGAAGTAAGGGCTGCTGTATTGCATGAGCCTGTGTCCGCCCGTTTAAGTCGTTCTCATAATAATGCAAATGTCATTGCTTTAGGGGCACGAATTATTGGGACAGAGCTTGCAAAGGCATGTGTAAAAGCATTCTTAATAACGGAGTTTTTGGGCGGTAGGCACCAAAAACGCGTTGAACAACTTGGTGGTTGCCAAGCGTAAGGCAGAGGCAAATAGGATAATAGAGGAGAAAAACATGATCGCAGAGCAAAAGAATATGGCATTTCAAGGAACAACATCTTTGGAATCAGTTGATGCTGAGATTTTTAACTCTATTGATAAAGAGCTAAGTCGTCAGCAAGACCAGATTGAACTCATTGCTTCAGAAAATATTGTTTCAAAAGCAGTTTTAGAAGCGCAAGGTTCTGTCCTGACAAATAAATACGCTGAGGGTTACCCTGGCCGACGTTATTATGGCGGCTGTGAATATGTTGATGAAGCCGAAAATTTAGCGCGTGAGAGGGCTAAAGCGCTGTTCGGCTGTGGCTATGTCAATGTGCAGCCTCACTCCGGTTCACAGGCCAATCAGGCGGTTTTTATGGCGCTATTAAGTCCTGGTGACACTTTCTTAGGCATGTCTTTGGATGCAGGTGGTCATTTGACCCATGGTTGCCGCGTTAATCAGTCTGGTAAATGGTTTAATGCTGTTTCTTATGGTGTGAATGAATCGGACGGACTTATTAACTATGATGAGGTTGAAGCCGTTGCCTTAAAAGAAAAGCCAAAAGTAATCGTTGCAGGTGGGTCTGCGTATCCCCGTACGATTGATTTTGCACGTTTCAGAGCGATTGCAGACAAAGTAGGGGCTTATCTTTGGGTTGATATGGCGCATTTTGCAGGTCTTGTCGCAGCGGGGGAATTTCCAACACCTTTTGGACATGCGCATGTGGTTACAACGACGACGCACAAAACATTGCGTGGGCCTCGTGGTGGCATGGTCTTAACAGATGATGCTGAAATTTCTAAGAAAATTAATTCAGCAATCTTTCCAGGCCTTCAAGGTGGACCGCTGATGCATGTGATTGCAGCAAAGGCTGTAGCGTTCAAAGAAGCTTTGCAGCCGGAGTTCAAGCACTATATTCAGCAAGTTGTGAGTAATTCAAAAATACTAGGTGATGTCCTTATGCAGCGCGGCTATGGCTGCGTAACGGGCGGTACGGATTCTCATCTTGTGCTGATTGACCTGAGGCCTAAAAACATTACAGGAGATGTCGCTGAGCGTGTGCTGGAAGCTGCAGGGCTTACATGTAACAAGAATGGTGTTCATAATGATCCGCAGCCGCCGCAGGTTACGTCTGGAATTCGTTTGGGTTCGCCAGCGATGACAACACGCGGTTTTGGTGTAGCAGAAGCAAAACAGGTCGCTGAGTTGATTGCAGATGTGTTGGACTCTTTGGCCAAACATGGTGAAAAATCTGATGTTTTAGCCCAGACAGTGCAAGAAACAAGGCAGCAGGTTTTGTCCTTGTGCGCGCGTTTTCCCATCTATACTCAGTAGAAAGATTTTATGCGTTGTCCTTTTTGTGCAAGTATTGACACCCATGTCAAAGATTCACGCCCTTCTGA
>CAYGJW010000026.1:0-10992 GCA_964350415.1 uncultured Alphaproteobacteria bacterium | reverse complement strand
TCTGATGATAGTTCAATCATCAGAAGGCGGCGTTTATGCCAAAGCTGTGGTGGTCGCTTCACAACCTTTGAGCGCATTCAATTGCGTGAACTGACAGTCTTGAAGTCTGATGGGACTAAGGAAGTATTTGATCGCGATAAAATATTTAAAGCGATGCAGACTTCTCTTAGAAAGCGTCCGATTGATAGCGATAAATTAGAGACTGTTATTAATGGGATTGTCCGCAGGCTTGAAAGTGTGGGGGAATCAGAGATCAAATCGCATGATATTGGCGAAATGATCATGGATAGCCTTGCAGAGCTTGATCAAGTAGCGTATGTTCGCTTTGCATCCGTCTATCGTGATTTTGGCGATGCAAAAGATTTCGGTGAATTTATACAGGCTTTAGCTAAAAAAGAGGCCTAAGTGTATTTGTTAAGGGGTTTTCCCTTTCTTAATTAATAATGGAATGAATTTTTATGACTGATAAACCAGAACAAAATAAAAAAAGCTCAAAGCTTCCACGCCGTACGGTTTCTCGTATTGCAGCAATTCAAGCGTTATATCAAAGTGATATGACTGGTGATAGCTTGGAGAAAGTTTTTGCGGACTTTGCAGAGAATCCAAGAAAGAAGGGTTCTAATCGCATTCGTATGGTTGATGCAGATTGGACCTTCTTTGAGAAATTAACACGGCTTGCTGTAGAAGATCGTGAAAATTTAGAAACGATGATTTCTGAAAACTTATCCAGCGATTGGACAATGGAGCGCCTCGATAAAGTTTTGAAAAATGTGCTTGTGGCTGGCGCGTGTGAGGTCTTAAGTTTCGTAGAAACGCCGGCAGCTGTTTTAATCGCAGAGTATGTTGAAATTGCAAGAGGGTTCTTCTCTGGGTCAGAGCCTGAGTTTGTTCATGGTGTGTTGGACACATTGATCAAAAAGATTCGTACATAAAATATTTCTGTTGTCTCTGTTCCGCAGAACTGTTTCGAGCTCATCTGTGTTGCAGTACAGCGTGGTACAGCTTCTTAAGGCTGTGCAAGCTTAGCCGTGCTAAAACCTCTCATTTCGTGACGTGCCGTTTCTATTCCCATTTTATTTCTAAGTTTCTAAAGCAGAACAAAAGTTTTATCTTATCAGTCCCAAAGTCTTTTGATGGGTTGTAGATATATAAAAGATGTCAAAATAAGAGCGCTTTAAGTCGTTTTCTCTACTACCGTAGCCCCATTACTCGCGGTACTAATTTTATTCGCATAAGTTCCTGTGCCGTTAAACCCAGGTTGTGTGCGAATTGATTCGATCTGTTGGTTAAGTTTGCGAATGCCAGAGCGAAAGCGCTGTAGCTCTTTTGTTGCAAGTTTTGTATTTTGTAATGATTTTACACCGCGAGGATTGATTGGCCTGTCACGGCTGTTGCGGATTTCAAAATGAACGTGAGGCGCTGTTGCACGGCCAGTTTTGCCAACGCGACCAATTTGTTGCCCCATTGTTACGCGCTGGCCTTGCTTGACAGTGATAGCGCTTAGGTGCCCGCATAAAGAATATAATCCATTGTCGTGTTTGATTTTAACCGTTTTGCCGTAACCGCTCATCCAGCACGCTTTTATGACACGGCCTGGGCCTGGCGATTTAACAACGCGGCCATGGGGGGCTGCAAGATCAATGCCGTTATGCATTTTTCTGCATTTTAAAATCGGGTGGAAGCGCATGCCAAAATTTGAAGAAACCCGTGTATAGCTGACAGGCTGACACATGCGGCCGCCTTTTGTAACCGTTTCCCCGCGCTCGTCAACGTAACGAATTTGCCCATTAAGTTCTTTGTGGCGGTATATTTTACGCGTTGTCGCACCGATCTGCACAGAGGCATGTAGGATGGATCCTTTTTTTGTATCCCCTGTTTCTTTATCGGTTAGGGTTTCATAAAGAACGCAAAACTTTGTACCTGAACGAATATCTTTTTTAAAATTAATATCGCTGCTAAAAGAACGCACAACGTTTGAGATCAAATTTCGAGGCACACCTGCGGATTGCGTTGCGGCAAGAAAGGTTGTTTTAACGACGCCTTCTACATATTTAGTGTCTTGCACATAAGATCTCTCCGTAACTTTAGGAACATAAGCCCCAGAGTCATTTTTAGAGATACAGATGTTTTTACCCTCAGTCGTATTTAAAAAGAGCTCAGAAAATTCAGGGCCTTGGTCGCAGTTTTTGAAAGTGAGTGTGACCGCCTGACCTGGTTTGATGCGCCTAAGATTGTAAACAGGACCCATTGAGCGTGCAATAGCATAGGCTTCTTTAGCTCCGATACCGTTTCGAATAAGTAGACGCACAAGAGTATCCCCGCGTTGAATCTCAGCAACGCGTTCTTGCTTTTCGGAGGAAACATCAGAGTCAGTTACCTGTTGTTGCGGGTCTTGAATCGTTTTTGCTGTCATGCTGGGAATGATGGCTTGCTGCACTTGCTCTGGTGTAATTGCAGCAAGGGCGGCAATTTGCGTATCGACGGATGGTGCTGCTTGTGTTGCAACGTCTGTCACGGAATCCGGCTGGATTGTTAAGGGGGTTACAGGATCGTTTTGTGCAAGTTGAAGTTGTTTATTTAAGATATGTACGTCTGGGCGAAGACTGTCGCCGGCGATGAAGCCAAGGATGAAGCAAACAATCATTGGTATGATAATGAAGAAATTTCTGCGCAAGTTAGGAGCAGCAGAGATTTTCGACTTGATAAGAGCAAATGCGTTAAGTAAGAAAATAACTATATTCAAACTAAGCGTTTTGAGGCCTGAACGCATAAGGGCTCCATTTGTATAATTCGTCCTTTACAATGGAGAATAGAGCGCTTTTTGTCAAGGGTAACTTTATCTGGTGCAGGCATTCTAAATGCGATGTTTGGTGTCTTCACTATATTAACTTTTTTGGCCGTAATATTGTTGTTTTGTAGGTGTAAAATGAATGCAGGTTTGTTTTTTTATGTGCTATAAAAGTAAGGTGTCTAGAAAAGGAGTCTCGGATGTGTGATCGTATACAAGAGTTTGTTTGTGGAGGGGTGTTGGTCATGCTCCTGTGTGTCAGTCAGGCTTTTGCTGAATGCACGGCCCCACCGAGTGAAGGTGTCGACTGGGTACGTTGTTCCTTTGACAATGACTCGCTAAATCGTATTAACATCTCCAAGTCGCAATTGCGTAGTGCGACATTTTTTCGGGCAAACCTTGAAGGCTCAAACCTATCTAATGTACAAGCTCATCGGACTAAGTTTGTAAGCGCTAAGCTGAAAAACGCAATACTTGATGGTGGTAATTTTATGGAATCTGATTTTACGAGCGCCGATTTAGAGGGCGCTTCCTTAAAAAATACAGATCTAAGGCGCGTGCGATTTTTCCGGGCAAACCTTAAAAATGCTGATTTTACTGGGGCAAAAACGGAGCGTGCAGACTTAACGCGTGCGGATCTTTCTGGTGCAACATGGGTAAATGGACGTAAATGTGCGGCCGGATCGATAGGACGTTGTGATTATGTCCCTGAAACAGACAAGCCAAGTCAAATACCTGTTGAGTCAAAATCAATAGAAGCAGAGAAAAAACCTTCGACTCAAGCGAAGAGTTGATCTGCCCCCGTTTCATGATAAGCTGCCGTCTTTATATAGAATTAGGAAATTGATTGATGCATTCAGAGCATTTAGCTGCCCAGATTGATACAGGTCTAGCCGATATGGAGCCGCCCATGGATGAAAACGCACTTCTTGCCTCCTTGAACGAAGATCAAGCGGAAGCTGTTCGTGCGGTCGACGGACCCGTCCTTATTTTGGCTGGTGCTGGCACGGGTAAAACTCGGGTTCTTATATCAAGGTTTGCCTACCTTGTTATGACTGGTGGCGCACATGCACATCAAATCCTTGCTGTCACCTTTACTAATAAAGCTGCGCGTGAAATGTCTGAGCGTATTGGTAAAATAGCGGGGCATTCAGCAGATGGTGCTTGGCTTGGTACATTTCATTCCATTGGTGTGCGTATTCTGCGCAGGCATGCAGAGCTTATTGGTCTGGACCCGCAATTCACTATCTTAGATACTGACGATCAGATTCGTCTTATGAAGCAAATCTTTGAGGTTGAGAATATCGATCCAAAACGCTGGCCTGTTCGTGTCGCTTTGGGTATTATTCAGCGCTGGAAAGATCGCGGTCATTTGCCGGATAAAGTACCAGAGTTTGAGCAGGAAACGTTTGCTGATGGGAAAATACTAGATCTTTATAAAATATATCAGCAAAGACTGGGCATCCTGAATGCCGTCGATTTTGGTGACTTATTGCTGATGACATTGACGTTGTTTCAAACGCACCCTGATGTGTTAGCTGAGTATCAAAATCGTTTCACGCACCTGTTGGTGGACGAGTATCAAGATACCAATGTTGTGCAGTATCTTATCCTACGGCTACTTGCACAAAAGCATAAAAACATATGCTGCGTTGGGGATGATGATCAATCGATTTACAGCTGGCGTGGTGCTGAGGTTGAAAACATCTTACGTTTTGAAAAAGATTTCCCTGGCGCAAAAATATTCAGGCTAGAACAGAATTACCGCTCAACACCGCATATCCTGGCGGCAGCTTCTGCTGTGATTGCATGTAACAGAAAGCGCCTTGGCAAAAGCTTGTGGACGGAAACAGACACAGGAGAACTCGTTAAAGTTCGCGGTGTCTGGGACGGTTCGGAAGAAGCCAGATCTGTGGGTGACGAGGTCGAAGCCTTGCACCGTAAGGGCCATTCCTTGAATGATATGGCGATCCTTGTGCGGGCAGGGTTCCAAACCCGTGAGTTTGAGGAACGTTTTCTTACTCTGGGTGTACCGTACAAAGTTCTTGGTGGGTTACGCTTTTACGAGCGTCAGGAAATCCGTGATGCCTTGGCTTATATTCGTGTTGTAATGCAGCCAGATGATGGCCTTGCATTTGAACGCATTGTCAGCGTACCCCGGCGCGGCATCGGGACGGCGACCTTACAAATTGTGCACCACCATGCGCGTTTTAATAATATTTCATTGCCCAAAGCAGTTGCAGATCTTGTGCAAACCGATGAGTTCAAACCTAAGCAGCGCAAAGCCTTTGAAGATATTCTAAAGAGCTTTGAACGCTGGCGTGGGCTGTTGGCCACCCATGAGCATGCTAGGGTTGCTGAAATTATCCTGGATGAATCCGGTTACACTGAAATGTGGCAAAAGGATAAGTCACCAGATGCCCCTGCACGGTTAGAGAATTTACGTGAGCTGATCACAGCCATGGAAGAGTTTGAAACGATGCAAGAGTTTCTGGAGCACGTAAGCTTGGTGACGGAGCTGTCTTCTGGTGAGGCGCAAGAACAGATGATCACGCTGATGACCTTGCATGGGGCCAAAGGTTTGGAGTTTGATGTTGTGTTCCTTCCTGGTTGGGAAGAGGGCGTATTTCCGCATCAAAGGGCTTTGGACGAGATGGGCGAGAAGGCCTTGGAAGAAGAGCGCCGGCTTGCATACGTTGGAATCACCCGTGCAAAGCAGTTACTGCATATTTACTTTGCAGCGAACAGACGTGTCCA
The DNA here is from genome assembly GCA_964350415.1 of uncultured Alphaproteobacteria bacterium. Lineage (GTDB taxonomy): Bacteria > Pseudomonadota > Alphaproteobacteria > CAYGJW01 > CAYGJW01 > CAYGJW01. The sequence goes on along the minus strand of CAYGJW010000026.1, from coordinate 5,447 downwards.
TAATCAGTGGCAATCAGCCTTGCCGTCACGTTTTATTAGCGAATTACCGAACGCGCATATTGATAAAATTGTCACCCGCGGCATGCAAGGGTATGGCCAGTGGTCAAAACCCGTGCGAAGCCCTGCAATTGAATCAGTCAATAAACCACGGATTGCGGTATCTTTAAATGTTGATGGTTTGCAGGTGGGGCAACGGATTTTTCATCAAAAATTTGGTTATGGAAAAATTTTAAAAGCCGACGGAGACAAGCTTGAAATTGCTTTTGAAAAAGCAGGCGTCAAAAAAGTCATGCAAAGCTTTGTTAGCGTCGTTTAATCGAATAGATAGATAAGGAATAAAGGCTTGGCTTGGAATTACCAGCTTGAGATTGATATTAGCGAAATTACAAAAGTTGAAGATGCTTTGGAGCCTTTTACAGAGGTTGTATCCTCATTTGAAATTGTTGAGGACGGACTGTGGTCTGTCGAAGCTTTTTTTGAACATCAGCCTGAAAAGCAGGATTTAGATGCAGCGGTTAAGCAGGCGCTTGGGTGCGATATCGAAACCTCTTTAACCGTGGTTGAGGAAAAAAACTGGGTGGCCGAAAGCTATGCTTCTTTTAAGCCTTTTTCGGTCGGGCGTTATGGTATCCGCGGCAGTCACATTGACAAAGACGATGATAGCAACCAAGGCAGCATTGACTTGTGTATCGATGCCGCAACCGCCTTTGGAACGGGTGAACACGCAACGACCGCAGGCTGTTTATTGGCCTTACACAACTTGGCTAAAAGCCAAAAATTTCATAATATCTTAGATATGGGATGCGGATCCGGTATTTTAGGGATGGCGGCTGCAAAGACATGGAATGCAGAAACTCTGGCTGTTGATAATGATCCTGAAAGTGTCCGAGTGACTCAAGAAAACTGTAAGATAAATCTTGTGGAAAAATGGGTTACGCCTTATTTATCCGATGGTTTTAAAAGCACGTTAGTTGCTGAAAAAGCGCCTTTCGATTTGATTATTGCCAATATATTGCTGAATCCCTTAAAGGCCATGGCTAAAGAATTAAATAGCGTACTTGAAGATGGCGGGCTTGTTGTTTTATCTGGTATCATGAATCATCACGCCGCATCACTGTTATCAACGTATCGGATGCTGGGTATGCATTTAGTACGCAAATACGAAATTGATGGTTGGAGCACCTTAGTGCTGAGGCACCTTAGTTCTAAAAAAGTAGGTAGGAAATGAATAACGCGCAAAATCGGTTAAATGTTCTGCGGGAAGCCATGGCAAAGGCTTCTGTGGATTTTTACTTTATTCCTAGGGAAGATGCTTTTTGCGGGGAATATGTCCCGGATAGCGAAGATCGTTTAAGATGGCTGACGGGCTTTTCAGGTTCTGCTGGGCTAGCCGTCGTTGCCATGGGACGCGCTGCTACTTTTGTCGATGGGCGTTATACCTTACAAGTTAAGGATGAAGTTGATCTTAGCTGCTTTGAAACGTTGGACTTTACGCTGCAGCAGATTGCCCAGTGGATTGTTGATGTTGATGCAACGGCAACGATTGGTTATGACTCTTGGTTAATGCCTGCGTCCCGTTTGCAAGGGCTTGAAAAGGCGCTTGAAAATTCTGGGTTTGAAGGTGATATTCGTTCGATTTCTGGCAATTTAGTTGATCAAATTTGGCAAGATCGCCCGATACCGCCCATGGGACAGGTGAGTGCGTATGCATATTCCAGCACTTCAAGCGTTGAAAAGCGTGCAGATGTCAATAAATCCTATGCCGCACGCGGTGTAAATGGCTTTGTTATTACAGCGCCTGATTCCCTAGCCTGGTTGCTGAATATCAGGGGTGATGATCTTGAATGTACACCGTTCTTGTTGGCGTTTGGGGTGTTATGGCAAGACGGATCTGTTGATGTTTTTGCGGATGTAAACAAATATGAAACGCCCGAAATCTTTGGACAAGATGTTCGCCTTGGTGCCCCGGAAGATTTCGAAAGTTTCTTAAAGGCTTGCGCCAACGATGGTAAGGTTTTGGGGATTGATCCTAGTGCGCCAATGGCTGTTAGGCAAGCGCTGGGTACGTCTTTTGTGGCGTTTGCTGATCCGTGTGCCTTACCCAAGGCAATAAAGTCACCAACGGAGCTTGAAGGCATTCGTAAGGCACACTTCCTGGACGGCATTGCGATGATCAAGTTCTTGGCATGGGTAGATCATAATTATAAGCCCGGTGCGCTGAATGAATTGCAGTTGATGGATAAGCTGGAAGAATTCCGGGGGGCTTGTCCTGAGTATCAAGCCCCAAGCTTTGCGACCATCATGGGGGCTGCGCAGCACGGGGCGATTGTCCATTACCATTCAACGGAAAAGACCAACCGTTCAATTGGCGAAAATGAAATGTTGCTAGTTGATTCTGGCGGCCAGTATCCGTTTGGAACGACCGATATTACACGGACCGTTATTCTGGGGCAGCCGACAGATGAAATGAAACGCAATTTCACACTGGTGCTGAAAGGGCATATTGCCTTGGCAACGGCGCGCTTCCCTGAGGGAACATCGGGGCAGCAGTTGGATACCCTTGCGCGCCAGTACTTATGGCAAGCTGGGCTTGATTATGATCACGGGACGGGGCATGGGGTTGGTCAATACCTGAGTGTCCATGAAGGGCCGCAACGTATTGCTAAACAAGGAAGTCCGGTTGCATTGCAGCCTGGGATGATTTTATCGAATGAACCAGGTTATTACAAGTCTGGGGAGTACGGCATCCGTATTGAAAATTTGGTTGCTGTGCGCGCATGTCCGCAACTGGGTGACACACGGACAATGCTGGGTTTTGAGAACCTGACAACTGTGCCTATTTCTCGTCATTTAATTGATTTGGATTTGATGGCAGATGCAGAAAAAAGATGGCTTAACGAATACCACGAGGATATCCGCCAGCAATATTTAAACTCTGAAAGTCCTGCGCTAAGTCTGACATCTGAAGCGTTGGATTGGCTGGATAGAATGACCCTTCCCCTGAGCTAACAGTATCATAAGGCTTAGCAATACAGGGTGTTGTACCATCAAGATTAAAGAGAATTAAATGGTTGCTGAAAAGAGGCCTCGCAATGTTTGCAATGATCCTTTGGTATTCATCGATAACAAAGTAATTAATTTCCCTTGCTTGTTAAAAATAAAAAGAAAAAGGCTGCAGTGATTATCTTTTTTACATACATTATTGAGATCCTTCTGAAGGTTTCTTATCAGTTTAATTCATAACTCTGTGAAGTTATTTTTTGTGCTGTAGACACAGAAAGAGGTTCTATTAAACGCGTCTCATCATTATTTTTTGGATCTTGGTAGACAAGAAAACCTTCTTCTGTAATTTCAGCATCGGTTGCAGAGCCAAGTATGTAGCCATTATCCGCTAGAATAAGATAATGCTTGCTTCCATCCTTATGTAACCCAGTCGTTTCGATATAGTGCTCAGCCGAGCATACGGAGGAGATGAACAGGAGGAAAAAAGCGGTTTTAATTATTTTATGCATGGGTAGGGGACTTTTTTAGTGCGAGTGTATTTTGTGACTCGGTTTATTGGGTGATCTTTTTACGCTCATTTTCGCTGGGTCTAACAGCCCAAATTTCACCATCATTATCTTTATAAGTTAAGATATGACCATTCATTTCAGGGTCTGCCAACATCGCAACAATACATTTTTTATCTTTGCTAATTATTTTGATAACTGTGTAACGTATATTGCCATCAGGATGATCAAAAGTTTCCCACTCAAAACCTGCCTGACAGGTTGCGGTAAGAGTTAGAAGAGCAATTGAAAATAAGATTGTTTTGCATAAGCGTGACATAAAAGAGGTCCTTTTTTTTAGGGTTTGTTATTCGTCGTCGGATAAGGGCGGCGTTCCAGGTTCTTCCTCATTATAGGTTTCATAGATCCGAGCTATCTTTTTCATATAACCTTCCCAGATCATGTTTAGAACCTGTTTTTTTACAACGGAAGGGTTTGTTTGTCTGAAACCATAAGTTCTATACGTCGTGTGTTGGTCAAGATTATGGGTTTTGCTCAAAATAATTGGCGATATGCACATTATTTGTTTCTCCAAGAACCGAGATTGAGCAGACTCTCCAACTTCCCGGAAGCAAATGCTTCCAGTTTGCGTATGTTGTAATAATTTAAAAACATGCTTCTCATCAAAATTGCACCAAGGTAAGAAAATTTCTGTAAGATATTTGTTAAAATTGACAATACGTTGTGCGGTTAGATTTGTTAAGCGACATCCTATGTTGCTCATCAGGCGCTGCAGTTGAGTATGTGCCTTCAGGAATACAATCATCTGAGAATCTGTAAGCTGCAAGTGGCTGGGGCCGTACAGCTCAAAGACTTTTATATTCGGACATTTTTTCATCCAAGTATTTGTATGTTCTAACTTTTCAAGTGTGCTGTGGAAGCGAACTTCAAGGTGTTGCAGTGCAGGGCATTTACGAAGAAATTCAGCAAGAAAGGATTCAGGAAGCGCTGCATTTCCCGCAGTAATGCTCAGTTTTCTTAAATTAGGAAGTTGATTAGCTGCGATCTCTTCATAAGTTTCTCTTGTGAGCAGCATACAATCGTGAATCGTCAGCTCAGCAATGGATGCGGCATACTTTTCCAACAATAATTTAATATCCTGATCCTCAATTGCGACACTTTCAAAAGTAAAGCAAGAACTGGGGTGGAAGGCTGTTTCAGAGGCTAGCATTTGCTTGAAAACCTCAAGGCTACAATTGGTTTGCGGCCAAAAAGTAAGGTTTTCTTTTGTTTTTGGGTGCTTTCGCGAAAGCGGTTTTAACTCATCAAAGTCAGATACAAAGCGGTAATCATCAAAATCGCAAATTTTAATTCGAATGGAACTTGGAAATACAACGGGCAGTGGGTTCGCCGGATCAATGGGGGCTGGTTCTTTAAACACAAGTCCTGCGTACGGATCTTCGCCTGCATTACTTTTCTTTTTTTTGAGGGTTTGGTCAGACTCTCTTTCAAGAGTAAAGTCTGCTTCTTCAAGAGCTATACGGGATTCTGCTCGTTTTAATGGTGTTCTGGTGGGCTTGGGTGCAGGCTTTTTAATCTCTGGTTCTGCTGCACTTAACTTGCGTAGGGTCGCAATGCATTGCTTGTGAGAAATAGGGTGCTGAAATGAAAAATTAGGTTCTTCTATAAGGGTTGGTTGTGTGAAAACCTCTAATAATTTTTGATTTTCATAAACGATATAACACCACTTACCTTTGCCGGACTTGGCAATCATAAAAGTATATGCGTCATTTGCTTGAACAGTAAAGCCATAAAGAATAATGCAGAGCATAAGTGTAAGTTTTTTAAGCATATTTTTTCCAAAGTCTAATTTTAAATTTGAACGATTTTAAGTTGACTTAAGTCACTTAGAGTAATCGTTTCAGCGGTTAGAATATTTTTTGAAATAATAAGCTGTCG
>CAYGJW010000025.1:14643-14888 GCA_964350415.1 uncultured Alphaproteobacteria bacterium | reverse complement strand
ACATAATGAAGAAAAAACTTAAAGTTTTTATTTCATCTCCCGGTGACGTTGGGCAGGAACGGCTTATTACGACCCGTGTTTTCGATCGCCTTCAAGGTGAGTTCGCTGCCTTTTTTGAATTTGAAATTTTACTATGGGAACACGAACCCCTTCGCGCAACGGCGCATTTCCAAGCTGAAATCCCGCATCCTTCCGAATCTGCATAGTTGTGGTTATTAAATGGTAAGGCGTTGGCAACCCGATTC
>CAYGJW010000025.1:0-14633 GCA_964350415.1 uncultured Alphaproteobacteria bacterium | reverse complement strand
CGCTTGGGCACACGCTTGCCTGAGCAATTTAACAGGCCAGATGGCACCCCTTATGATTCAGGCACTGAATGGGAATTTGAAGACGCCCTGAAAGGCTTTGAGGAAAAAGGCTCCCCGGATATCCTTGCTTACCGCAAGACAGCAATGGCTGTGACAGGCTTGCAAGATGAACAAGAAATCCTTGATAAGCTTAAGCAGAAAAAAGCCCTCGATAAATTTTGCGATAACTGGTTTGGCAACCATGAAAAGGGCTTTGCCAAAGCTTACCATGTCTTTGAAACACCCGATCAATTTGAAGATATATTAGAGACTCAGCTCCGTAATCTTGTTCTAAGCAAGGTTCCTGAGCATGCGATCGAAGAAGGCGGCATACCCGAAGCGCAAGTGCGCTGGCACAAGGGATCACCTTTCCGGGGGCTTGAACGCTTTGATTACGATCATGCACCGGTTTTCTTTGGCCGCACAAAGGCCATTGGTGAAGTCAAAGATGCTTTGGCCCATCGCGCAAAACAAGACTCGCCTTTTGTTCTGATCCTGGGTATGAGCGGCGGCGGTAAATCCTCCTTGGCCCTTGCCGGTGTTATTCCAACCATCATCCAACCTGGCGTCATCGAAGGCGTTGGATTATGGCGCTGGAACAGTTTCAGACCCTCTGATGCTGCCGATGGCGATATGCTTGGATTATTGGCAACAGCACTCTTCAACAAAAAAGCATTACCTGAGCTTGGTGAGGGCGGCTTTAAAGAAGAGGAACTTGTCACGCTGTTTTCTGAGTCCATGAAAGGCGCTATCTCAGCCATAAAAGTTGCACTTAATCATGCAGCGGAAGAAGTTGCAGAAAAAGAAAAACTTACCGAGCCCCCGACAGCGCGCGTCGTTATTGTTATTGACCAAATGGAAGAGCTCTTTACAGAAGACACCATCAGCCTTCCTAAGGCTAAGCTGTTTATTAAGGTTGTTTCAGAACTTGTTCGCAGTGGGCTGGTCTGGGTTATTGGTACCATGCGCAGTGACTTCTTTCACCGATGCGCAGATATCCAAGACCTTATGGATCTTAAGGAAGGCGAAGGACAATATCACCTGATTGCGCCAGTATTCGCAGAAATTGGGCAAATCATCCGCCAACCAACGCTTGCTGCAGGCCTTAGATTTGAATCCAATCCCAAAGCAGGAACAAAACTGGATGATATCATCCATGAAGCGGCCGCTAAATCGCCTGAAAGCCTTCCCCTTCTTCAATTTACACTTGATGAGCTGTTTAACAAGCGTACGGATGAAGGTGTTTTAACATTCAAAGCCTACGAAGAACTTGGCGGTATCGAGGGCGCCCTTGCAAAACGGGCAGAAGATGCCTTTACAGAGCTTCCCAGCGATGTTCAGCAAACCTACCCCACTTTGATGCGTGCTTTAGTAACAGTGAGTGCAGAAGGTAAAGCAACGGCAAGGCGTGCTTCAGTTGAAAAACTGATTGAAAAAGAAGCACTTAAAAAGCTCATTGATGCTTTTATTGAAGCCCGACTGCTTGTTAGTGACCGGACACGTAAAGGCATTCCCGTTATTCGTATCGCCCACGAAGCGCTTATTGTGCATTGGCCGCGTCTGCAAGAATGGCTTAGGCATGACCTTGAGTTTTTGGGGATTCGTACCCGCATTGCAGATGCCGCTGAGCACTGGGAAAAAGAGGGTAAAGATAACGACTTACTGTTAAGGCCTGGGAAGCCCCTTACTGATGGAAACGAGCTACTGAAACGCCGTGAAGAACTTGACCCTATTTTGGCCGAGTATATCGAAGCTTCTGTCGAATCCTATAATGATAGCTTGAAGGAAAAAGAGCGCGAAGCACTCCGTAAACTTAAACGCATTCGTATTATGGCTGGCGTGTTTGGCGTCCTTGCAATTTTTGCGGCGATTGGTGGCTATGTTGGTTTCCGCGGACAAGCTGAAGCCGAAGAACAAAGCCAAGTCGCTGAAATGGAAGCGAAGAAAGCCAATACCGCACGTTTAGAAGCAGAAAAACAAACACTGTTTGCAAAACAAAATGCCCTTAAAGCAACGCGGGCTCTTGATGCCTCTGACGTTGCGCGTAAACGAGCAGAGCTTCTGAATAACAATGCCCTTAGAAATCAGTCTTTGTTCCTGGCAGATATTGCCCGCAGATTGACTGAAGACGGTCGCCCTGACACAGCCATGCTGCTTGCCCTGGAAGCGCTCCCACGCGTGCTTGAGCGCTCTGACCGGCCATATGTCATTGCCGCGGAATCCGCTCTGTATGACGCGCTTAAGCACTTTCGGCAGGCAACGACCTATACGTCTGAGACTTCTGAAGTTTCCAACATTTTCTTTAGTAAAGATAAAACAAAAATTATTGCTGTAATGAAAAATGGTGCTATGTACAGCTGGAAACTTGCCCATGAAAACCGGCAAGGGAAACAGCTCCGTGCAGCAGATAATAAGCTGATTTATACAAGCAGCAGCCCAGATCATCGGCATATCATCACAACGTCAAGTTCAGGCCGCGTTCATATCTGGAATATCCGTCAAGACAAAGTCATTGAAGAGCTTGTTGGCCATCGCGGTGCGGTGAACTGGGCTGAATTTAGCCCTGACGGTAAATATATTATTACGGCCTCTGCGGATACAACGATACGCTTATGGGATGGTAGTACCTTCAAACTCTTAAAAATTATTGAAGGCCATCAAAATGCAGTGACACAAGCTGTCTTTACTCAAGACAGTAAAGAACTCATTACAACAAGTGACGATCAAACGATTCGTGTTTGGTCCCTACCAGACGGCGAGCAGGCACAATTCTTTAAGCTCGATGCGATAACACCCAAACTTGCTTATAATAATGCACTCAGACAAATCGCATTCATTCCTAAGATTGGCCGGGTTTCTATTCTTATACGCGATACAGGTGCAATTCACGAACTGCCTATTTTTCATGATGCGCCGGTATCTGTTATGAACTTTAGTCCTGATGGCCTTGTTTTTGCATCAGGATCTGAGGATCGAACTGGGCGCTTAATTAATGCAAAAGACCGGCGTCTTATTGCAATTCTTGATAAACACAAAGCTGCAATTACCAGCCTATCGTTCTCACCGAATAGCAAAAAGTTTGTGACAAGCAGCAAAGATGGCACCGTCAAAATATGGAGCGCTAAGAATGCGGAGGTCAAAATCAGCCTGGCCGGGCAAGGAGAAGATAAAACTTTTGCACATTATCGTAACGATACCAACTACTTAGCCGTAGGTGATAATTTAGGCCGTGTACAAGTTTGGAATATGAAACCTGACTCACGCCAACTGAAGCTGCAAGATAAAGACAACCCGCTTACCTCCATTGCCTACTCCCATTCAGGAAACAGACTACTCACAGGAAGTAAGAACGGGGATGTTCTGCTGTGGGATACCTCGGACGGTGAACAACTTGCAAGACTAAGAGGACATGGAAGCACTATTCGTCATGCAATATTCAGTCCCAATGACCAAATTATTGCAACAACCAGTGATGATGGAAATATTCGTCTTTGGAGCAACAATACCGCAGAACCTCTCTATGTGATCTACGCAGAAAACAAAGGAAAAGGTGTTTTCCTAGATCTTAAATTTAGCGCTGACAGCCAGTACTTACTTGGTACATCAACCCATGGCTTGGGCTTATGGAAGACAAAATCTGCAACGCCTGTATTCCAAAATAAAATGATTAATAATGGTGAGCCGCCCATTGAGGCGCGTTTCTTAGGGAATAAAAATAAAATTCTTGTCCTAGCTAAGGATGGGGGCATTCATCTTATTACACCGGGCGAGAATGAAATCATTCGAACCATTAACGGTCGTGCTCAAAAAATGCTGGCTCTCAATGATAAAAGCACCCACCTCGTCGCAGCCGACCAAGATGGCAGTGTTCGCATATGGCAACTTGAAACACGCATGCAGACAAACGTTTTCATCGGTCATAAAAAGCAAGTCATCTTTGGTGATTTCATTGATGACGAAGCTAAGCTAATTACAGGGAGTATCGATGGTGAGGTCCGTATCTGGGATACAAAAACGGGCTACCCTTTATGGTCAATTATGTTGCCAAGCCATATGCTGTACAACGCACAGCTTGATTATTCTCGCCAACGCCTTCTTACTGCAGCGGGTTCATTTGCTCGTATTTGGGATGTGAACAGTGCGTCTGAATTGATTCAACTTGAAAAATCAGACACTCAAATTAAAGGTTCTTTCTACCATCCAATGGGCAAGCAAGTTGCAATTGCTTCTGAAGCTGGTTATGTGTACCTGTTACCACTCTTCCCCACCTCACAAGATTTGATTAATCATATTCGCCAATTAATCACGCGGAAACTAACACCCAAAGAACGAAAAGAATTCTTCCTGAATCCTTGGTAGAGAGAGCCTTAATAATGCTTAGAAAACTTCATCCATTAAGCCTAATTTACATCGCCGGACTTATCTGCTGCTTCCTGCCGTCTGCCAGCAAAGCACAAGAACAAGAACAAACAAGTATTTACATTACCTTAGGCGCTGTTCTGTCTGAGACAGGCGCTTTAGCACCCGTCGCCCTGCATGTTAGACGCGGTTATGATATTGCCGTCAAAGCAATCAACGAGCGTGGCGGCATTGATATTGAAGGCGCGAAGTATAAGTTTAGAATTAAATATAAAGATTCAGGATCAGACCCTAAAAAAGCAGCCCTCCTTGCTGAAGAACTGATTACAAAAGATAATGTTAAATACATGCTTGGACCTTACGGATCGACGATGGCAGCAGCCGTTGCACCGGTTGTCAATCGGCTTAAAAGGCCCCTTATTCAAAACCAGGGGGCTGCCCGCAAACTCTTTCGCAAGGACTGGCCCTATGTCTTTGGTATTTTATCTTCTGCCGACCAATACTTAGGATCAGCGGTCAATGTACTAGGACAAATACTCACGGCCCGTGGGCTTAATCCAAAAGAACAAAAAATTGCCGTGCTTTACAGAACAGATCTCGGAAGCCGAGATATTAGGGCAGGCGTTATTGAAGAAGCAAAACGCTGGGGCATGCAAGTTGCCATAGATGATATTTTTCCTGAAAAAGAAGAAGAAATAAAAGAAAAATTTAAAAAAATAGAAAAAGAAAATATCATCGCCCTGTTTGTAACGGGACGAGGTTTTGCTGTTGAAAAAACAGTGGAGCAACTTAGCGACAATAAAATTTATATTCCCATGGTTGCAGCAACCCATTGTGACGCAGCCAAAGCCACTGAAATGGGCGGCAAAGCCGATCATCTTCTTTGTGCAACGCAGTGGGACCCTTATATTAACATCCCAGACCAAACTTTTGGCTCTTCTGTCAACTATGCGACGGACTACTATCTAGAATATCAATACCATCCCCCTTACCAAGCGGCTCAAAGTTCTGGGGCAATCATGACCTATGCGCACGCTTTTAAACAAGCGAACTCCTTAGACCCTGAGAAAGTAAGACTTGCCTTAGAAAATCTTAATATTACCACACTTTTTGGCGAAGTTAAATTTGATGAACAGCACAGAAATATTGCAAAACCGATGTTTCTTTATCAAGTTGAAGGGGATAAATATCGCATTGTCGCACCTAAGCGCTTTGCATGGAAAAAACTGGTCTACCCCAAGCCGCCTTCACAAGCAGAGCAAGGCATAAAAGAAAAGAGAGCCTCTACAGAAGCAACTCCCGCTGCTTAGATAAATAAAAGACATCGATTCGTTGATTCGGAAAATTAAACAAAATATTCGTTTTGGCATTGACAAAACAATAAGCAGACCCTAGTATCACCCCCTAACATTTAAGAAGAAGTGCTGAAAAATGAAAATTGCAAACTCACTTAAGACATTAAAAAAACGCGATAAAAATTGCCGTGTCATTCGCCGCAAGGGTCGTGTTTATGTGATCAATAAAGTTAATCCACGCTTTAAAGCGCGCCAAGGTTAATAAGCTTTATAGAACACTTTGATAGCCTCCAGCTTTTAAGCTGCGGGGCTTTTCTTATTTACTCATCCATATATTTTAATAAGCCTGAGACTTGAAACTTTTTCTTTCCATCAATAATCGATGTGAAAAGCAACTTTAAGTCTTTGTTTTCAAGCAGGGTTCTTTCATAAATTTGTATATGGCACTTTAAATCATGAAGCGCCATGTTAATGGTATACAGCACACCATTAACCATCATCGACCAGATAAGTGGGTCACCACTGAAAAAATTACGTTTTTTTGCCTTCTTAAAGATTGAAATACGCGTATCTTCTTGATAAATCCCGGGCAATGCAGATTTTCTAAAACGAATAGATTTTGTTTTATACCTGGGTGCGACATTACGTCCTGAATCGTCAGGTATTGAGGTTACCCACTTAATTGAGAAACCATCATTTCTAGATTTAAGACGCAGCTTTGAATCTCGAGGCAAGCCCCCTCGCGGACTCTGTACCTTCCCCGCGTAATTACCGACAAAGGAGCAAATTTTAGTCACAGATGCCTTTGATGCAGTTTCCGAGAAACGCTTCCCAAAAGACGCGCTTTTAAATGTTTTTTTAACTTGATCAAAATCGAACTTTTTCAATAAAAATGATCCATTTTGGCTGAGCGTAAACTCATAAAGCTCTAACACGCTCCCTTTATGAACGATCCAAGCGAGTGGATCGCCCAGAAAAGGGTTTTTATGCCTAAATAAAACATGTGATGCCTTATGCGGTTCACGATATAGGTACTGTGAAGCTTGAATAAAAAGACGCGCCGGCGTTTTAACCGAGTCTTTACCTTGTGACCTGGAAACCGTAACAGACATTCCTTGGGATTCAGATTTTAGCTCAATACTTGTCCCTTTAAAAACAGGGAGTGATCCGGAGTCAATACATCTATATTTTCCATAAACACCAGCCTGCACAACAGACTCTGGCCCAGCGACAGCAGCTGAAATGCCTAGCATAACCATAAGCGTAACAAAAATTCGATACATTATTCATATCTCCCTATGTTTTAACTCTAGCAGAAACGTATCAAACATAAAGTATATGAGAAAAGTTATTGCTGTTTAGGTTGATGTCTACTCATTAACCTAAACATTATTTTGGCGGAGAGCTTCGCCTAAGACCATCGCTGCGGCCATCGCCACATTCAAAGATCTGGCCTCGGGCTGCATGGGTATTCTTAAGGCTATATCTGCCTGCTGTACCACTGATTCTGGAATGCCCGCACTCTCACGCCCCATCAGCAATATATCGTCTGCTTGGTACTGAAAATCGGTGTATACATTTTCTGCCTTAGTTGACAGTACGATCACCCGTTGCCCAGGTAATTTAGCGGCAATAAAAGTTTCCCAGCTTAGATGGCGCGTTAATTTCACCTGCTGCATATAATCCATACCAACGCGCTGCATGCGCTTATCATCTAGGGAAAACCCGCAGGGCTCGATGATCTCTAAATTCACACCTAAGCACGCACACATCCGCATCATAGACGCAGTATTTTGCGGTATATCAGGCTGGTACAAGGCAAGGGTCGGCAAAATTCTATTCCTTAAAATGAGCGAAACAAATTACTGTTCCGGCTTTTAATTCGGTTAAGTTCGGCTTCTAAAGAGAGTACTTTCTGCAAGGATGCCGAGCCTTGCCTTAGATTCGCTTTTGCCCGATGTACTTGCTCAAAAGCTTTTTTTAGGTCACCCATCAGCACAAAACGCTCCGCAATTGCATGGGCCATTTCCCCAAGATCATGCTTGTCATTTGAAACAGCATACTTCTTACCCATCGCAACTGAATAAAGATGCCAGGCTTCAGGCATGGCTTTGTCTTGCTCAATGAATCGCCGTAAAATACCTAAAGATTTTTCAACATCTCCTTTGTTCTCGCCTAATAAACAAGCCGCCAACCCCAGCTCAATAAGTGGGTGTTGTTTAATTTTAAGTGCGCGTTCATAACAAGCCCTGGCCTCAGATATTTTCCCAGACTTATGCAAGATTTCCCCTTGAAGCTCATGGATAAAAGCGTCTTGTTTAAATTCTGTATTTTGCAAAAGCTTTGTAATCAACTCTTCCGCTTTTGGAAAATCTCCTAAGCGACTGTGGGCCATACCCAAACTATAAAGCGCTTCTGGTTTCTCTTTCCCCTGATACATCCTAATAAGCTGTGTTTCACTTTGTTGATTTGCCCTCAACTTCAACTGCAGTCTCTTAAAGCTCTTTGTAAAATGTTCTGGAATAGCAACATCGCGATAAGGGGACTGTTTAACATCTTCCTCTACTTTTTTTGCCCGATCCTCAGGATTTGGATGCGTCAAAAGATAAGGGTCATGACCGGAGATATTCATTTGACTATGCTGGCCAATCCTACATAAAAGCTGCTGCATACCTTTACTGGACAACCCAAGTTTACGCAGGTATTGGCATGCCGCGATATCTGCTGCATACTCATCAATACGCCGGTAACTTAGAAAGCTTTTGGCCGCAAACATCGGCCCCGCCCCAACAGCTGCCACCGCAGGCAACGGGTTTTGCGTCGCAACAGCGGCCACCACCCCCAGCGCCACAGCAATAATTCCAGCATTTGATAAATTGTAATAGTGCTCAGCACCGCCAGCGACGTGACCACTGGCGATATGTCCAATTTCATGGGCAATGACACCCAATAACTGCCCCGGATGCTCGCACTGATCAATCAGCCCTGTGTGCAGAAACAGTGTCCGTCCGCCCGCAGTAAAAGCATTCACAGAACGATCTGCAATAAGATAGAATTTTATACTTTCTGGACGCAGTCCAGCCACCCGGGCAATCGGTTTGATATAACTGGATAAAATTTCTTCCAGCTCAGCATCCCGAATAAGGGAGGCACCAAAGCTTGGTCGAGCACCTAAAAGCAATATAAAAAGCACCCCGAAGACAAGACACTTACGCATTTGATAGACAAGCCTTTGTATGATTTAAACCTTAATAAAACCACAGTGTAACAAAACTTCTTAAGGAATCAACTATCGCTGATCACCAAGTATCAACATACACAACCCTATTGACCTACCGTTTAAACAATGATAATAGTGCGTACATATTGTGAAAAATAGATTAAACCACTCTTTTTAATTTTCTGTTAGGGTAAAATTATGCGAATTGCACTTTCTATTTTGACGTTTGTGATTGTAAGTAACCTGCAAACTCAGGCAGGCATCTTAGATAATCAACAAAATACCTCAGCCAGTCCCTTGCATTTCTCCTTATTCAAAAGTGAAAAAGCACAGAAAAAAGCTTATGTTAGCCACCTTGAAGCGCCAAGCACAGAAGAAGAAATAACTGAGATCCTAAACAGCACAAAAAACTTTGAAAAAGCTTTCTACAAAGCCTCTGTTTATGAAGCTTACCTTGAGCATCAAAGACTTGACCATAAATTTATTGATCTGATCTTGGTTGATACCCTTAACTTATGTGAAAGCCATAAAAAAAGGATATATCTGCTTTATCTAAAACACAAAAATGCTGATCCCAGGCTCGCAGACATGATTGCCCTCGATGCAACAGAGTTTAAGTCTGAAAGATATAGATCCCTGATCTACAAGGCTTATCTAGAACATGCCAATACCGTTACTGAATATATTCACATGATTCTTACCGACACTCAAAAATTTGCAAAAACAATACAAAGAAACCGCGTTCATGGCGCTTATCTGAAGCGAAATGACACAGATCAACAGATCATTGACCAATACAATATCGAGCTTAACCAGGAATCTGGTCCTGATATTACTCAGCAAAAATTATAAAAAATGCTTACTCCGGGTTTTATCCAGAAATTACAAAAAGTTGCAGGCAATTCAGCCCTTAATGTATAGCCAGTATAGTTGACGATAGACTTACCTCTCAGTCCCTGTTCAACTTCATGATTTTATTAAATAACTCTACTTTTTTCATTTAAACAATAACACCTTGATTCAAAATAATTTATATGATCAACTTATTCTGAAAAGGAGTTACCTATGCGTACTTTATTATATCTCTTACTCTTTATACTCGGCTTTAATTCTCAATCTCAAGCTACACAGATACATCAATCCCCAGCGGATGCTACGTTAGGCTCCACAAAACAAACGACGGGAAAAAGGGCTGAAATTTCTTTAAGCCCTCAAATAGATCTCATATTAGCACTCGGTGATACGATTCAAACACTCTTTAAAGTTACTAAACCACCCGAATCAAAAATAAGCTTTGACGTTCAAATGAAACAGGTGAATCAAAAAGTTTTATCATTCCATATCCGGCGTCTGATGGAAATTCTCAGGCTTCTGGACGACCATGCCTACTATGACATTACGGACGCAGCCTACCAAACAACCCTTACTGCCTTGCGTACAACAGTAGATGAACTCTGGGGGCCCGGTGCTTTAAAGGCGATCTATCTCAAAGCCAGGCAAGTCCGTCTCCAGGATTACGATGTTATTCACATCTTACTCGGTCAAATCTTAAGCCATCTAGATGGTGAACACAGAACATTCCAGATTGCTTTTCATGATGTTCTTACGTGCGAGGCCGCTGTTAATGCGCGTGTAGAGCTCTTTTTTCATATTAATAACGTCATTCCTGAAGGAAATTTACGTGCACGACAAGGGCACAGAATGATAAGCGCATCATTACTTGCTACTTTGAACAGCTCGCATCCTAAAAAAGTTAAAAATGAAGCAAGACGAAAAATTTTAGATCTGATTGCTGGCTACACTGTCACCCTTACCGACACAACGATCGAAAGAATTCGTTCGTTTATACGTTGCCCTAGACCAGGGCTTTATGAAGTGCCTAGTGCTTTTATTGCCTATGCTCTTGATCATCCTGGAGAGCATTTACGTACTCTAAAAAGCTTTATCCAACTCGACTTCGACCGAAATAACGCTCTTGGCGCATACCTCAAGCGCGCAGACGTGGACCCAGAGATTATGGCTGTCATTATTGCCGAAGCTGATCGCTTTGAAAAAGAACATGATAGATCATCTATTTATACAGCATACGTAATCAGAGAAGACGCTGATCCAGAACTTACAACGCATATTCTTACTGAAGCCCGAAATTTTAAGAGCAATGGGATCTATAGTGCCTACCTCAGGCATCATAATGACCTTCACCATATTGAAGCAATTCTTGCTCATGTAGAGGGTTCTGATACGCATGTTCACGAAACTTACTTAAAACAAGAATATGCAACACCCCAAGAAATTGAAACAATTCTTACGCATACTCTGCGCTCTAAAAATGAGTATTATAAAGCAAATACTTACAGAGCATATTTCACACGTAAGGATACAAATCCAGCGCTTATTAAAGCGATTATGGCCAACCTAAGACATTTCCAAGACGATTATTTTAAAGCCTCTGTATATGCTGCATACTTAGAAAAAGAAGACGCTGATCCAGCATATATTGAGGAAATTCTTGAACAGACAGAAAGTATTACAGATGAAAAACATAAAACACCGGTTTATACCACATACATAAAACGCCCAGATGCAAAACCAAAAACTCTTGCAAGAATCATCATAACTGTACAATTAAATTTCCAAAATACACATTATAAAACATTGATTTATAAAACTTATTTAGAGAACGCGGGCAATAGCCTAGAACTCACCATGATCATTTTGTTAAATTCGCAAAGATTTAACGATGAAGATCATAAAGCAATTGTGTATGAGGCATATCTAAAACAAACAGAAAACAACCCAGATATTGCAACAATGATGATTAGGGATATTGCAAATTTTGAATCAGAGAAAACCAAAGCATCTCTCTACCAAAATTCCTTAAAACAAGCTGATCTTAATGGAGAAGTTGTAAGTGTCATTTTTAGGGATTTGGATATTTTCCAAACTCAATTTCGAAAAGTATCGACCTATGCTGCTTATCTAAGGCATAAAGATGCATCTGCGAACTTTGTGGTGATGATTACGGAGCAACTCCAGGACTTCACTCTTGGGTATCAAACAGCAGAGCTGTATCGGGCTTATATCAACTATCCAAATGCAGATCCTGCACTGATTCAGCAGTACAATATGCATAAAATAGCAGAGCGCTACGGTTACTAAGATAATCTGATATCAGCCAAGCTTCATAATCAATTTGATGACAAAAGCCATCGCACTTACAGAAGCAAACCCTGCGCACCACAATGCCACAAACCACAGCCATTGTTTTTGTGATTTAGTAAGTGTGCTCATGACTCGCCTTCCCGCGGAATAAATAGTAACAATACCCTGTATAGGCTAGAATAATGGGCAGCATAATGACGGTACCCACAAGCAACAATGAAAGCGACTCTGGCGCTGCAGCAGCTTGTTCAAAGGTAACCTCGAACGGCACAATCCAAGGCCAAAAGCTAATGCCAATGCCGATATATCCCATAAAAAAGATGCAGTGACTTAAAAAGAAGGGCCGGTATTCATGCCCAACCTTTAGGTCCATCCAAATTTTCACCAAAATGCCAGCAGTTAAAAGTGGGATCGGCATCAGATAAAACAGATTCGGCGTTGTGAACCATAATGCATAAATACCAGAATTTAAGAACGGCATAATTAAAGAAACAAGCCCCATGAAAATAGCAACGTATATCAGTGCGTATCTTGCAACTCGGCGCCCCCATTCTTGAGTCTCCCCATCGGTTTTCATAATAAGCCAGGTTGATCCCAGCAACATATAACCAAAGATAATGGCAACGCCTGTCATCATACTAAAGGGCGTAATCCAATCAAAGGCTCCGCCTGCAAAATTACGGCCCTCCACCGTTGTTCCTTGAACAAAGTCACCTAAAATAACGCCCTGCATAAACGTTGCAAGTAACGAACCAAAGTGGAATGAACGATCCCAATATTTTCGCGATTTACCCAAAGCTTTAAAACGGAATTCAAAGGCAACACCGCGCAAAATAAGTCCCAACAACATAAGTGTAATTGGAATATAAAAAGCAGGCATTAAGATTGCATAGGCTAACGGAAAGGCTGCAAATAAACCGCCACCGCCTAAAACAAGCCAAGTCTCATTACCATCCCAGAAAGGTGCGACCGAATTCATCATTTTATCGCGGCATTGGTTTGACGGTGCAAAAGGGAATAAAATACCGACCCCTAAGTCAAAGCCATCAAGCAAGACATATAAAAGAATTGCAACCGCAATAATGCCGCCCCAAATAAGCGGAAGATTCAAAAAAGAGTCAAAACTAAACATATTTACTCTCCTACCTTTTTCATATCATCGATGGCTAAAGGAACATGATCAACCCCGTGGGATCCAAATGTTGCATCTTTAAAATCAGGCCCTTTACGGATTAGCATGAAGATATAGTACATTCCTGCTCCAAAAATGAATGTATAAATGACGACAAAAGCGAGTAATGAAAAGGCGATCTTTTCGCCCATGATTGGGGATGCAGATGCTGCTGTTCGAAGCACACCATAAACCGTGAAGGGTTGCCTTCCTACTTCCGTTACAAACCAACCAGCAAGTACAGCAATAAAACCAGACGGGGCCATTAAAATACACCAACGCTGGAACCAGCGGGTGTCATAGAGGCGCTTGCGCATAAACAAGAAGATTGCGATCAGGCCTGTCAAGATCATTAGCATCCCAAGCCCCACCATCACGCGAAAAGAAAAGAAGACAACATTCACGGGCGGGCGATCTTTTTTATCCCATTCCTTCAGTCCTTTAACTTCGCCATCTGCTTTACCTGTCAGGACCCAGCTTGCACCTTTTGGTATTCGGATCTCATAATTATTTGTTTCATTTTCAGGATCAGCAATGGCAAACACCCGTAAATCTGCACCACGTTCGGTCTCCCAAAGCCCTTCCATTGCCGCCACTTTAGCAGGTTGATGCTCAAGCGTATTTTCACCATGCTTATGGCCAATCACCAACTGCAAGGGCGCAACAAAGACCGCCATCAGCATCGCCATGCCAAGCATATAGCGCGCGTGCTTTTTAAACTGAGGTTTCCGTAGCAGATAATACCCGCCAACGCCGCCAATGACAAAGGCTGAGGTTAAGAATGCAGCATTAACCATATGGATCAAACGATACGGAAATGAGGGATTAAAGATAATTTCAAGCCAATTTGTTGGATAAAACAAACCATCCGCGCGCACTTCAAATCCTTGTGGCGTCTGCATCCAGCTGTTTGCTGATAGAATCCAAAATGCGGACACAAGTGTTCCAGCAGCAACGATTACGGTCGACGCAAAATGCATTTTTTCGCTCACCCTGTTCCAGCCAAACAGCATAATGCCAAGAAAAGACGCCTCTAGGAAGAAAGCCGTCAAAACCTCATACCCCAACAGTGGGCCAATAACACTGCCGACCTTATCTGAGAAAATGGACCAGTTCGTGCCAAACTGGTAAGACATCACAACGCCGGAAACCACCCCCATACCAAAGGTCACAGCAAAAATTTTAATCCAAAATTTATAGAGCTCTTTATAGGTCTCATCCCGTGTTCGAAGCCACTTGTATTCAACAACCGCCAACCAACTGGCAAGACCGATGGTAAAGGCCGGAAAAATAATGTGAAAAGAGATCGTAAACGCAAATTGAATACGCGATAGCAATACAGGGTCCAGATCAAACATAAGCAGCCTCTTAATTCTCTCTAAAATAC